>JAGLEG010000541.1 GCA_023145185.1 Thermoplasmata archaeon | reverse complement strand
TTGCAACGGATATATTCACCTACAGTTCCATGCCCAACTCGGATGCCATGCCGGATTTCTCCGTGGAACTGACCCTGGCCTCGGAAAAGATCACCCGTTCAACCTCCTTCCCCTCCTATCCTAAGCTTCCCTTCAAGGGGGATGAGAGGAACCTGTTTGAAAATATCATGGACGGGGAGGCCGTAGAAACCAGCATAATGTCCGATCTGGACGGACCCCTCACATTCAACGCGTACGTATACGGACCCGAGTCCGTCAGCGTGTTCGATACGCTTGATGTGGATCTGACGGTTAACAGCGCTATGACCCTGACGGGGACCACCGCAGTGATCGATGGGATCGTGTATCCCTCGTTCTACGGATTTGACGGCCACCTCGTGGTGGGCTCTGGCGGACATCTGACCATAAACGATACCTCGGTCCGTTTCCTCACCGATGACGGCCCCGCTTACATCCTTATCGAGAACGGCGGCATTCTGGACATGAACAACGTCACCCTCGAGGCGATGGGGTCAGATGGACTCTACATTTATCTGCTGGGCACAGGTGCGCCACAACTCAACATGAACGTTGGCGAGATCGACGTGATCAGCACCGTGGCCAGGGGAGGGGCGGCGATAGATGTGGTGGGCGAGAACTTTGGATCCTCCATGAACCTCCTCGGCTCAAGTGTGGACGTTTCCGTCTCGGCAGATACTATTTTTATGAATGATCTATATGCAAGAGAGTGCACCCTTGAGCTTGGTGGAGGAGGGGTTGGCATCATGGACCTCGACTGGGATGGCGTATCGTTCGCATCCTCGGACGCCCGGTTCAACGGGACGCTCGACCTCTACGATGATTCCCAATTCCTCAATGTGACATTCAACGGAACCCTGCCCGCCGGAAGGAACCACTGGCTGAAGGCAATGGGGTCGGCGGTAGTGGAGGTTTCATGGTACGTTGACTGCCTTGTGACGGATTCTGTATTGAATCCCCTCCCCGGCGCTACCGTTGATGTAACCAGGATCAACCCGTCGATCCCCTATTCGGACTCGTTTACAACCGATGGAAATGCTATGGTTTCGATCCCTCTTGCACAGACGCTCATAACCTCATCGGGCAAGACCTTCCTGGGGAACTATATGATGGTCGGCTCTTTCATGGGCTACACCTCCACCTCTCGATCGGCAACCGTTGCAGGTAGCAGTTCCCTGATCATCTCCATAGTGGGGGGCCCTGATCTCGTGGCCAGCCTCATCAGGTCAGAGGGTTCTCTGATCACGGGAAATCAGGTAATGCTCCTTGCCAACGTAACCAACGATGGTGTCTTCGACGCGGGTGAGTTCATCGTGGATTTCAAGGTCAACGGAGAGCTTATCGGCGAGGCAGCAGTTGATGGATTGGCGGCCGGCGAATATATTGAGCTTACGTTCGATTGGATCGCCCTGGAGGGTGAGGCCCTGTTCGACCTCACCGTTGATACGCTGGACCAGGTCAGCGAGGTAGACGAGGAGAACAACCTTCTCTCGATGATGAACTTCATCGGGATGGGGCCCGATTTCACAATGGACATACAGGTCAACTCAACGGAGTGGGTCTACCTCGCCCCCTCGGACGTCTATCTCTTCGTAGAAAATATCGGCGAGGATGACCCCGATATGAACCCGTTCCACGTCAATATTACCTGGCATACGGATGATGACATTGGGATCGTCGCCTCTTATGTGACCTTCGATTACATCGGTGGACAGGGAGGATGGGCCGAGGCGTATGTGGAGTGGACCCCGACCGTGGTAGGGGATGTCACGATGATCGCCCAGGTCATATCGAAATACGACTACGTACCTGTAAACTCAATGGACACCCAGGACATCCTCGTAAGGACACTACCCGACCTGATGGTGGTTCCGGGAAGCGTTGAGGTTCTGCCCTATACGCCGGTGACCGTCAACGGAAGGAGCAGGATAGAGTTCGACGTGATGAACTACGGTGAACTGCCCGCAGGCCAGTTCCAGATAACCCTGTACCATGATGGTGTGTCAGAGGAGAACAGATCGAGCATAGATGTGCTCGTGGATGGACTGGAGCCGGAAGAGGTCATTCATATTGCCATTGGTTGGGATGCGGACCTGTCGTTGGGGTATCACGATCTTATCGTGGTCATAGACAGCCTGGATAACGTGAACGAACAGTACGAGGATAACAACAAGTTCATCCAGGAGGTGATGGTGGACCTGGAACCGGACCTTGCGATAGAGGCAGATATCGGTTATTGGCCCAGCCAGATCACGGATGGAGGCAATATCACCATATGGGTAGTGGTCAGCAATATAGGCAACACCACCGCTCAGAACGTGGAGGTCCGGATCGCAATGGACTCGGACGCAAATGTCATCAGGGCCCTGGTGATCGACCTGTTGCCCGGGCAGACCTACAATGCCACCATATTCTGGGATGCTGTAGGCCCAGGAGATCATACGCTCTATGCTATCGTCGACCCTGACAATCACGTGGTGGAGAAGGATGAGACGAACAACCTCAGGTACAGGGAGATACTGGTCCTGACGAAACCGGATGTAGGGTTGGGCGAGGATGACCTGCTGATAACGCCAGGTTCTCCGATACCTCTTCAATCCACCGTGTCCCTGCAGGCGACCATCTGGAACTATGGGGAGACGTTGGCAAGGAACGTAAAGGTGAGGTTCTACGACGGCGACCCGTCGGATGGCGGCCGGATCATTAATTGGAAGGATACGGAGCCATCTATCGTTATTGATGAGATATCGGGAGGCGACTGGGCCGAGATCAACATCGATTGGATCGCAGGCGTTGGAGGGTACCATCAGATATACGTGACGATCGACCCCACCGGTTTGATCGATGAGGGGGACGAGGAGAACAATATCCTCTTCACCGAGGTGTATGTGAAGACCCTTCCTGACATTTACGTTTCCTCACTTCAGGTATATCAGGGTGGTTTCCTCGTAACATCATCCGGTGTCGGTAACACCGTTATCCTGAATGTGACGATAATGAACCTGGGAGATATGTCCTCACAGGGATTTGCGATCTCGTTCTATGACGGCGATTATATGCGGTTCCCGGAAAGTACCGGTAGGATCGGCCTGGAGAACAGATATCCGGCCGATCACCTGCAGGGAGGCTCGACGATCTATGTGGAGATGCCCTGGACCGTATCCTATCCGAAGGGTGTGAGGGACCTCTTCGTCAACGTGATAACAACAGATGGCGCCGAGCAGAGAGATGACAACAACAGGCTAAGCACCAATCTGGAGGTGTTCGATATAGAGGATGTCCCCGAGCTTGTGGCACAGGAGGATACGATCTCCCTGATGTCATCGTACAGGGCCGTGATGGTTGAAGATGGCGGTGTGGCGTTCATGGGCATGAACATTTCCATCGAGTTCAATATCACAAACGATGGTGGAAAGGCCGCAAGCAATGCCACCGTGATGTTATTGGCCTCCAATTCCACGGACTCTTGGATAGAGATGAACATCTCCATGGGTTTCATCGAAAACAATGGCGTCTCGGTGATCAGGGGTTACTGGAACCTCATATCCATAGGTATGAACACCCTGCAGATAATCGTGGACCCAGATAACGATATAAGGGAATTCGACGAGGGGAACAATATCATGGAGGTCACCCTTGACGTGCTCGAGGCTCCTGATATATCTATCCGAATTGATACGACATCGGATGGGTATGACATCGAGACCGGAGAGCTCAAGATGATCAAGGGCAAGGAACACCGGGTCACCTTTATCATCACCAATTCAGCCAACTACACCTTTGACGGCCTGGATGTCAGCTTCGCGGATGATATACGGACGATATCATTGACCCCCTATGGTGTTCAGGAGGTTACCTTCACGTACACTCCACTTGATACCTTGAACACCTACGAGTCCGGCCTGGTGAACGTATACGGCTGGTTCTATGAGGAGGATATGAGCAATAATGACGTCTCCGTCTTCCTGAGGATCTCCGAAGAGGAGGAGGAATTCCCGGTAGCGCTTGTAGTGGTCATCATCATACTGGTGTTGATCCTGGCAGGTGCGGGGATCGCTGGATACCTCTACTACCAGAAGACCAAGAAGGAGCAGATGGCCAAGTGTTCCAACTGCAGTGGACTGGTGGAGATCGAGGCGGAGTTCTGCCCACACTGCGGCATCGAGTTCTCCGATGAGATCGAGTGCGAATGCGGTTCTGTCATCCCACCGGATGCCACCGAATGTCCCGAGTGTGGGAAGCCCGTCAAGGTGGACCTGTTGAAGCTCCAGGAGGAGGGGGATGTGGAGGAAGAGGGAGATGAGACCGAGGAGGTTGGTCAGGAGCCGGAGGAGGAGTTCGAGATGGAAGTGGATGAGGAGCTGGAGGAGCTCAAGGTCGCCCAGGTCCCCAATGTGCCGCAGGATGTTGAGGAACCAGAGGAGCAGGAGGCCAGCGATATCTCGGAGGAGGAGATGGCAGAGTGCTTCGAGTGCAGTGCAGTGATACCGATATCAGCACCAATATGCCCACACTGTGGTGCCGTTTTCGAGTAAAGGCGAAAAGATAATAACGGTCTTTTGTCTTATCGAGATAATGGCACCATTCGACGTAAACAAGGCACTGGAAGGATACGATAAAGAGGATCTGACCATCGTCACGGTATGTTCACATTCAAGCCTGCAGATATTTCATGGGGCCAGGGTCGAGGGCTTCAAGACGATGGGCATATCCATCGGAAGGCCTCCAAAGATCTTCGATGCTTTTCCCCTTGCCAAGCCGGACAAGTTCCTTCTCCTGGATAACTATCGACAAATAGAGGACCACGTTGATGAGATCCTTGATGAGAACGCGATCATCATACCTCACGGCTCCTTTGTTGAGTATCTGGGCGCCGATAAGTTCAGGGACCTTCCCCTGCCCACCTTCGGCAACAGGAGGGTGCTGGAGTGGGAGTCCGACAGGAACATGGAGAGGGTATGGCTGGAAGGTGCGGGGATCCAGATGCCGGTGGAGATCAAGGACCCGAAGAAGATAGACCGGCCTGTAATGGTGAAATATCAGGGGGCCAAGGGAGGAAGGGGATTCTTCATCGCCAAGGATTACAACCAGTTCAAACTGGGTGTGGATTACGATCAGACCTTCAACATCCAGGAGTACATCCTCGGGACGAGATATTATCTTCATTTCTTCCACTCTCCGCTTGCCACGGATGGTTATCAGGTCGACGGGGGAAAGGGCAATATCCAGCTGATGTCGATGGATCGGAGGGATGAGACCAATATCGATGAGATGTACAAGTTGGGTTCGCAGGAGGAGCTCAAGGAACACGGCATCTATCCATCTTTCGTCGTCACGGGAAACCTTCCGCTTGTGATCCGGGAGAGTTTGCTTGGAAAGGCGTTCTCGATGGCCGAGGACGTTGTAAAGAAATCCTACGAGCTTTTCGGAGGGATGATTGGTCCCTTCTGTCTGGAGTCCGTTGTGACCGATAAACTGGAGTTCAAGGTATTCGAGATCTCGGCAAGGATCGTTGCGGGAACCAATCCGTTCATAAGCGGGTCACCATATTCGGATTTCATAGAACCAGGTCTCTCTACAGGCAAGAGGATCGCACAGGAGATAAAACTGGGAGCCGAGCTGGATCGGCTGGATGAGATCATCACGTGATGATCCCTGGCTGGCCCACCAATCTACTTTGGCAAGTCATAGTTTGATATCTCCGGATCTCCAAATTCAAAAAGCTTATATGAATATCAATAAGTATCCATTATTGGATTTAGGAAAGGATCGGCATGAAATCAGCCCATTATCTATTGGTATTGTTATTTATGTTTACTATGTTATTACCGATGCTCGATGGGAAGGATAATGATGAATTATTCCCAAAACCTATGCCTACAAGAGGAAATGATCTGGAAATGGACATGAGCCTTTCCGAAGCATCCCTGGCCTCGTTCTGGGGTGAGGATGCGGAAGATAGTTCCGGCTGGTCCGTATCCGGTGCGGGTGATGTGAACGGGGACGGCTACGATGACATCCTGGTCGGAGCATGTTATGATGATGATGGTGGGCCCGATGCGGGTCAGACCTATCTGATATTTGGAAAGAAGGCCGGTTGGTCCATGGACACGGACCTTTCTGCGGCGGATGCGTCTTTCATAGGTGAGGATGAGAATGATTGTTCGGGTTGGTCTGTTTCCAGTGCTGGTGATGTGAACGGTGACAGCTACGATGATATCCTGATCGGTGCGATGACCGATGATGATGGCGGTTTCGGAGCAGGTCAAACCTATCTGATATTGGGAAAGTCGATAGGCTGGTCCATGGACACGGACCTATCGACAGCAAATGCGTCTTTCATAGGCGAAGATGAGCGTGATTTTTCCGGTTGGTCTGTATCCGGTGCTGGTGATGTGAATAAAGATGGATATGATGATATCCTGATAGGTGCTTGGAAAAATGATGATGGGGCAGATGATGCAGGACAGACCTATCTGATATTTGGAAAGGCGACCGGTTGGTTGATGGACACTGACCTTAATAGTTCGGATGCATCGTTTATAGGGGAGGATTTCAGGGACTGTGCGGGCATTTCAGTATCTGGCGCTGGTGATGTGAACGGGGACGGATACGACGACATACTTATCGGGGCATATGCAGACGATGATGGCGGTTCCGGAGCTGGTCAGACCTATCTGATATTTGGAAAGGAGACCGGTTGGTCGATGGACACAGATCTGTCAACTGCAAATGCATCGTTCAAGGGTGAAGAGGCTGGAGATAATTCCGGTTATTGCGTATCCGGTTCAGGAGATGTAAATGGTGACGGTTTTGAT
>JAGLEG010000540.1 GCA_023145185.1 Thermoplasmata archaeon | reverse complement strand
ATATATTGGGTGGGAGATATCAATATATCACCCCATATCTATTTCCCCATTTCATTTTTACACCAAGTTTTAAAATATATCTGGTGTAAAGATATGCAGTTAGAAATCCATTTATCAGGTCATATAATATCTTGACCGGAAGATAATGAATCAAATGTCTTGTATCTTTATATGAGATCAGGATCACCAACCTGGTGATAAAATATATTGAAGTTATGATGAACCCTCTTATTGAAATAAACTTTAGGAAAGAGTAAAAATCATTTCCCGATAGAAGGAAAATAGACGTTAAGAAAACTGTAACTATCATTAGAAAGGCGGATAATGTTGTTGTTACCCAGGTAAAATATGTATAAAGCCCCCAATAGTTGCTTTTCAGGTGCCATCTATTCTCCCTCCAGGCCTGAAATTGGCCGTATATCCATCTTTTTCTCTGGTTCAACCAATCCTCCCATGTCGTAGGTGCCATTGTATATGAAACCGCCCTCATAGTTGAACGAGTGGTAAATCCGGTAGAGAGGATCGACATGGTAAGGTCACAATCTTCCACGATGGTTCTGTTGAGAGGTGGAAATATCTTTGCAAGATCAGCCCTGATTCCAAATATTGGGCCAGGGGCAATAAGAACACTTCCGTCATCACTTTGGTTCAATCTTATAAGCTGTTGTGTTATAATATATTCCAGCTGTTGAACCTTTGTCAGATATCCTGTATGTGCGTTCTTGATTGAGATAAAACCCCCTACAATACCAGCATCCGGATATCTCCGGAAGGTATCTATTATCTCCATAACAGCATTGATGTCCATGGTGCTGTCTCCGTCCGTCGTTATTATGAACTTCCCCGTTGACTTCTCACTCCCCAGAAATAGTGCAGATGATTTCCCACCGTTCTGTTTATGAACAACCTTCACGCTTCTTTTGTTGATCTTTCCCTTGAATATCTTTCCAATTGAATACGTATTATCCCTGGACCCATCATCAACCACAATTATCTCGATCTCTCCTGGATAGTTCTGTCTGAAACTGTCCTTTATGGCTGAACCGATATTCCTCTCCTCATTATAGCAAGGAATGATTATCGTTACTTTGGGATATCTCTCTTTATCGAATAGATCGGACCCCATAGTAATCGGACATCTTTCTTTCCTACCCCTCTTTCTCTCCCTCAGCCGAATATATAATGACCAAAGAACGAACACCATGAAAGGAGTTATGTTGAAAAGCACAAAAAGTATGAAATACATATCAAAAAAAGTGTATATCGTAGAAGATCGAAGATCTGTTGGAAGTTCCTCTTTATCATGAGATATCTCAAGATCGGGTAGTGTTATCCCATAATGAGCCGGTATTATTATAATTACCATACTTAACATCAATGCAACCCATAGGAAAGCCCATTTGTATATCCTCAATGGGACTCCTCCCGATGGTCACTTGATCTCTTGTATTGGTCATTAATTAATTCAATTACATCCCAATCCTCGATCTCCTCTTCCTTTTTGACCCTTCCCTCATTTTGAACGATCTTCCTATCGGTGGAGGTTAGGATCGTTATAGAACTTGTCATAGCTTTGAGATTGCCCGTTGATCCAATGTGGAGATCAAGTGGTGGTGCATTTGATTCGGGATCTCTAGTATTCTTCATATTCGCCTTTTTATTATTTACAGGTTCTACATTCTGCCATCTATCTGAATATGATGACCTGTTTGAACTCAACCCTCTCTGTTGAAAGTTCAACGTGCTTATCAGGCCTCTTCTACCCCTTGAGATATCTTGTTTAATCCGTTCTCCCATTGGCTCTTCGATCATCTTCGTCTCCGTCTTATCATTTCTGTAGGATTTGATCTCAGAGGCTGCGATCATCGTTAATATCAATAAAAATGAAAGAAGTCCTATCGTAGAAATCGTTATGTATAAAATATTAAAGGACGTGCTTTTTATCTCATCTTTTCTTATCTCACTTGAATCGATAGAAGGCTTAATTGTTATGTTATTATAAATAGTGATTTTTTCGGTGGGAAGATGATATATGCTTGTTGAAGAATCGAGGAGCCAATCTGTGACACTTCCATTCAATATAATCTGTGTTATACTACCTAATATCAGATCAAAACCGATCGCATTGGAAGATCCCAGATCATCTGTTACTTTTAGTTCCATCGCATATGTTCCAATTCCCAATGTGATGTTCATAAATGATAGTGGTGATATTCTTCTTCCGTTCAATGACCACTCATAGCCAACGATACATCCATCTGCATCATAGGAATTGTATGCAGATAGTGGGAAAAGACCCCCTTCAATATATCGATCACCGTATGTGACCACAGAAGTGGGAGCAATATTGATATTGATAACGTCCTCAGAAAAAACTCCCCTTTGTCCCGCATCGTCCACACCCCTTACCTTGAAGATAAGACTCTCACCAGTTTTTCTCTTTAATTTCAACCTCGTATCTTTTATCTCTGCATCTAATACCCAGTTATGGTTTTGGTCATGGCGAAATACCTCATATCTATTTACGCTACGATTGAAATGTTGGTATGAAATTCCCCATTCCAGCA
>JAGLEG010000054.1 GCA_023145185.1 Thermoplasmata archaeon | reverse complement strand
TGCCTTTTCGAACTCCCTCGCCATCAGGCCGTCAGTTCCCATTAGAAGGAACGGTGAGGTGCCCCTATCATCGGTGAAACCTGCTCCTCCCCTGTTGTTCATCTCGGATCGGATGGCCTTGTAGGCCTCCTTCCTGTCCGTGGACCCATCGGCCATGGACGTTTCCATGGAGAGCAGCTCCTCCCTGACCTTCCTGTCAGGGCAGTAGCCGGAGAATACCCTGTCCACAGAGCTTCCCACCTGGAAGAAGTCCTCTTCCGTACAGGACCTGATCGCACCTTTTAAGGTATCCGATAATGGGGACGCTCCAATAGTGTAAACCTGTTCTCCCATTACAAGCCCGAAGATGCCCTTGTCCAGCATCTCTCTGGCGTTGGTAAGCGTGACTCCCCCTTTGATCAGAATGGGCGTCGATCCGCAATCTTTTTTTATCATCTCGAACAGGTCCAACGCCTTCAGGGGAGCCGCCCTTCCACCCGTCTCGGACCCTCTTATTACAATGCCGTCAGCACCCAGCCTTGAGCTCTCCACCGCCTCCTCCGCAGAGCATACCTCCTGCAGGACCTTGAGGTTCATCGAGTGAGCAGTATCATATACCCCTTGTCTGACCATCTCTGGTATCCCCTCCTTGGGCGTTGAGATGATGGTCCTCAGCCCCTCGGGAAGTCCCTCTCCCATCAGGGTCATCAGGGAGTCGCTCATCGGGTTCAACCTCACACCGAAGGGCGCGCCGGTGGACCTTAAACTCGTAAGGGCCTCCTTGATCCCATCCGGGCCCAGGTGCTCTGCATCCATTATCCCAAGGGCCCCCGCCTCGTGGGCGCTCGATACAAGGGATATATCGAAGTGTCCTGTGGGATTGTATACGAGTACCGGAACGGAAATACCCATTAGCTTCATCATATTATCTGATAGATCATCTGTCATAAACTCACCGACGTTACTTACTTCACTTAAATGACTAGTGCCATTTTCCCTTAACTTTCAATACTTTATAAAAGTAATGTTTCATTTAGTATCCAAAAAGTGCTTATATTTACTCATTGACGAAGATTTCCATACATATTTGTACAACAAAACCTGTGAAGTTGGTTACATTTATTACGATATTAGTGAAGATTTCTGTGGGAAAGATAGAGGGTGACTTGACCAAAGGTGAAAAGGTACGAGTATGGGGGGCTCACCTGGACATTTGTTGATTGGGCCGAAATACCCTTAAATGAGTATTGGACAAAACCCCTAGTTCACCTATCCTCCATCTCCTCTCTCCTATCCCTCCACCATACGATCAGTCCAGCGATCACAAGCGCGCTGACGAAAGCCGGAAATACCCAGGGGAACCCATCCTCATCCTCTTTCTGATCACCATCATCGGGCACCACGTAGCTGCTCTGGAACTCCACGTTGACCTTTTTTCCCGAGTAGGTAGTGATATCATCAGATGGGAATATCAATACCTGAACGTAAACCGTTCTCAGCCCACCGTGATCCTCTATCAGCTCCTTGAACGTGCAGTGATCGGAGCTGTCGTCCGTACAGAGGACCCAGTACTCGAACGAGGTGAGGTCCCCATCCTCCGACGTATCCAACAGATGGGCCCGTAAACACTTTGACCCATCGTCATTGAACAGGGAGCGATACCACTGGATCCCGGAGAAATATCCGTCGTTGAAATCCGCAGACCAGCCGATCCAGATGTTGGCGCCTCCCGAGGAGGTCCCCACCACCTTTGCCTCAAGCTCCAGTCCCGTGGAGGTCTCCTCGTACCTCCATGACGAGCTCAGGACCCCTATCTCCACCTCATCGGTAGGTGTGGTCCCGTTTATCAGGTCATATGCCATATCACCTTCATCATCCGATATCGAGGCCTCTCCCATGATCCCGGTGACAACGTACTCCTCTCCCGTCTCCACCTCTATCAAACGGGGATCGTATTCGACCCTGAGCCTTGAGGTACCTTCCCCTGAAACCGAGGATATTATCGGATAGGGATAGTTTTCCCAGTCCACATCAGACGTTATGAACACGTTGTCCCTTTCGCCGTTCTCCTTGATCAATTTGAACGTATAATTATAAAGTGAGGTACGCTCCTCCAGCCTGATCCGGCCCACAACGCTCATCTCCAGTATGAAAGGGACCTCCGAGCTGTTGCACGATACCCTTGTGATGTCCACATCCCTTGATGAGATCTCGTCGGTCCGGTTCACGTCCAACCATACGTCGCCCGCGGGGTCCAGGCTCTCCAGGTAAGAACCTTCATCCTCACCATCGCTGGCTCCCAAAGGGAGAAGGATAAACAGTGCAACGGACAGTATCAGCAGACGATTCACACTCAACTCGTACACTCCTTGACCTGGTGTATCATTTGAATCAATGATAAACTCTCCTAGACCCTGGATATCGATCCGGTCACCCGTCCGTTCTCAGTATCTCCGTTGATACATCTGGTCCAGACATACTCTGAACCGCTTCACGATATATCGACATCTGGATCGCCCATTTCTCATCGAACCGTCCGGTCTTGTAATCCACCACGACGGCCGACCCGTCTTCCCTCACAAGGACCAGGTCGATCATGCCCGTGACCGGGAGCTTTTCACCATCGATCTCATGCAGGCGTACGAACTCCGCCTCCGTGAACAGTACCCCTTTTCCAAGCTTTGATCGCTGTTTGTTGAGGTCGCTGCAGCTTTCGAGGAGGGCGTCCATGTGGTCCTCACATCCATGTTCCCTGCACACCCGACGCGGGTCCTTTCCTTCCATTATCTCGTGTATGACGCTCCCCCTCACATCAGGGGAGAGCTCGTCGCTGAAGGATGGATACATCCTTGGGAGGCCCCTTCCCAGCCTGCTGAGGTTCCTATCGGCCCCCACTCCGGAGCTCTTGTCGGAGAGTATCACCTCATGCGACGTGGGGGATAGCAGATGTCGGTGCGACCTTACCGTTATCTCGGACAGGTCCACCTCGATCTTCAACTCCTCCCCGGTCGGCCCTCCCCTGACATGACCTGTTTCCAGATCGACCTCCCCCTCGTCTTCACCTTCAAGCTCCGATGGAAGGATCTCCTTATCCACCAGCTGAAGTGTAATATCGAGCCCCTGAAGGCTCTTCTTCCCCTCCTCCATATCCTCCATCTCAAGTTCGAAGGAGCCAAGTAGAAGGTCCATCAGGGACCTGGAAGGGTTTTTCCCATCCAGGGGCGGGTCGGGTAGTTTCCCGCTCATCACCAGATGGTCCCTGCCCCGAGTACAGGCGACGTAGAAGAGCCGTTTCCTCTCCTGATGCTCCATCTCCCTCACCTCATCTCTTGTCAATATCCACGACGGGGGGTCCACCAGGGACCCGTCCGACGGGTCGTAGGCCTTCATGGAGACGCCCCTTTCCGGGTGCAGGGCCACCCCGGACCTGCCGAACAGGGCCATCTCGTGATGCATCCCCATGACGCACACCATTGGCCACTCCAGCCCCTTGGATGCATGTACCGTCATTATGGTGACCTTATCGTTGCCCGCTCCGGGGTCCGCCTCACCCTCCGTGGGCGCCTCATCCAGAAGCCTGCCCAGGTTGGCGGCCACCTCCTCCATGTCCACACCGTCCATCTCCGAGGATACCAGTTCGACGAGCTTATCGATGTTGTTGCCTCCCCTCGACCCTCCCACCGCCGCATACATTCCCGATTCCACCAGTATCCTGTAAAGCGAGCTGTGCGGAGGCAGTGACCTTCCGTAGTTGATATACCTCTCCAGCTCTCCCGAGACATTCTCGAATTCCGCTGTTTTGGAGAGCTTCTCCCGGAAGGTGGGCCCATCGGAGAGCGAGACCCGCATGAGATCGTCATCGCTCAGGCGAAATATAGGGCCTTTCAATACCGAGGCAAGGGCCACATCGTCATGGGGGTGGGCCAGGAACCTCACCATCTGGAATACATCGAATATCTCCTGCCTTTCGAAGAAACCCTTGCCCTTGTAGACCTGGTACGGCACGTTCTCCCTTCTCAGCGCCTCCTCGTAGAACCTTAGTCCGGTCCTCGCCGGAATGAGTATGGCCACATCACCCACCTCCAGAGGCCGATCCTCCTCTCCAACGGGCCATCCCTCCCTCACAGCCCTTTTGATCGTCCTGGCTACGGCAATGCCCTCCCTGAGCTCCGGTGACGGTTTGTCCACCACCCCTATGAACGATATCTTTCCCCCTCCTGCCCGGTGGGGGTCCAGCGGGTGGAACTCAACGTTCCAGCCTCCGGACCCCTCCTGGAATATTTCTGGGAAGAGGAGGTTGACCAGCTCCATTATCTCGGACCTGGACCTGAAGTTCATATCCAGAGAGACAACGTCGCCATCGTCCATTCCCTCAAGGAGGCCCTTCGCCCTGTTGAAAAGCCTCACATCTGCAGATCTGAAACCGTAAATTGACTGTTTCGGGTCCCCCACTATGAAGAGATTACACTCCTTCCCATCCCCCCACAGGATCTCTATCATCCTCCACTGTCTGGGGTCGGTATCCTGGAACTCATCTATCAGGAGGTATCGATACCTTGTCCTTAGCCTTGCCACCAGGCCGTCCCGATCGTCCTTTAGAAGCTGCAGGGCCGTCGTTATCAGGTCGTCCAGGTCTAGCCCGTTCTCCCTCAGCTTGGACCGTTGGTATATTCCCTCGTAGACCGAATAGACCTCCATAAGGTCCAGAAGCCTCTCCTTTCCCCTCTGAACGAGGTCGTTCCTTCCCAGGAACCCTATTACGCCCCTGTGGTCATGGGCGAAGGATATCAGCACATTGATGTTCTCCCGGAACCGCTCCAGATCATCGCCCCACACCTTCGAGGACCCCATTCTCTTTGTGGACCTCCCAACCCCCTTCTTGGTCAGAAGGGCGCCCAGACTTTTTCCAATTCTCGCCAGGAAGGTGGAGGGATCGGTCGCGTTAGATCCCGAGGAGGCGAACCATTCCAGCAGAGGTGAAAGGGAATCAAGCATGCGAACGGCTGGATCCTTCTTATCCCTGGGAACCGGTAGATCGGACAGCACCGATACGGCGGATCCCACCCCGTCCACATCCGCAAGCGCCCTCTCCCTGAGCTCGCTCAGGGCCAGGTCCCAGAAGGTGCCAGCCCTCTCCATTGCAACTTCACCCGAGAGGGGCTCCGGAAGCCTGATCTTCTCCCTCATCAGGAAGTTGAGCATCGACCTGACGTTCCTGGAACCGTGATCCACGAGCAGCCTCCTGAGCGGCTCGGAGCATGAAGACCTCCTTGTGAACAGCTCCTTCATCGCCTCCCTTCTGAGGTAGACCTCTTCCCCGCCTGTGATCACGTGAAAATCGGGATCCACACCACAGTGGATGGGCTCTTTCCGGATCAGGCCGGTGCAGAACGAGTGTATTGTGGAGATATCGGCCCCCTCAAGTTCCGACAGCTTCCTCTCCCATCCGAGGTGGGAGGTATCATTGAACTTCTCCTGGATACCAATTCTGACCCTCTCCTTCATCTCTGCTGATGCCTTCTCGGTAAAGGTCAGGGCGAGGATGTTGCGCGGGGATACGTTATCATCGAGTTCAAGTATGGAGAGATATCTCTCCACAAGGACCCGCGTCTTGCCGGACCCCGCTCCCGCGGTTACGGCAAGGTGGGTCGATACGTCCAGGGATCGTTCCTGCTGTGGGGTGAGGTCCATCATTCATCCCTCCTGCATATATCGGAATACTTGCAGTAGGAGCTGCGGCATCTTCCGGGGAGCTCGAACCTGCCGCATCTTATGGCATCCACATACCCCATGGCAGTGGTCACGCTCTCCCTCAGCACCATGTCCAGTCCCTCTATTATCCTCTCGACCCTCTCCTCATCGATATCACCATCCAGTATCCCCCCACCGAGTACCGGAACCCTCTTCACCACACCCCTCCTGTTGACGTGTATGTAGCCTCCTCCCACCGTATTATTCTTAGATTCCAGGGACCTCATCGCAGCCAGGTAGAGCGGTATCTGCAGGGAATCCTTTGAAGGCAGCTCCCGTCCCGTCTTGTAGTCCCAGAGGAACAGGGACCTTCTACCCCCTGTCATGGCAGAATCTATCCTGTCCATGGAGCCGCGAAGCCTCAGGACCTCCTCCAGGCCGCCCTGAAGATGTGTCCTGATCTCAACGCCGCCCCTATCACCCTGGCCGACCCCGCCGAATCCGAACTCGGTCCTCTCCACGGTGAACGGCCCCTCGTAGGACGCCTCCTTGCCGAGAAGCTCCTGTAGGACCCCTGGCTCCGTCCTGGAGCCCACAAGGTGGTCCCTCATGGCCTCCCAGTAGGGGCCCCTTGCGGCATATCTGGAGAGGACCTCGTCAGCAATGCCCAGTATCATCTTGTTGGCCCCCTCCAGATCGCCGGGTGTGATCCTCTCATTCCCCTGCCGGACCCATCTCCTGAAGAAGAGCTCCACGATGGTGTGGAATATCGACCCGCGCTTGTCCGCAGGGACCTCGGGGTCCAGCTCCCTCAGCTCCTTGATCGAGAGGACGTTGTCTATGAAGAAGCGGTATGGGCACTCCCTGTAGGTATCCAGCCGTGATGCGGACCAGATATGCTCCGGGCCGTATCTTTTACCCAGGAGCTCCACAAGGGCGTCATCCCGGATGACCCCGTGGTCGTCTCCCGTGAATCCGGTGGACCTTCGAAGTCTCTCCATGCGGCCTCTTCTGATCCTATCCTCACCCTCACCCGCATGGGAGATCAGCTGTTCGAAGGCCATTGGGCCGGCTAACACTCCCTCGCTGGTCCCTGCCTCCGCTGTCTCTTCCGAGGATAGCTTCCCCAGGGCCCGATACAGCTCACGGCGGGAGTAGATACCTTCCGGCCTCTCGATATCCTCGCCTATTATATTTCGGATGAAGTGCGAGGGAAAGGAGATGCCTCCCCTCCCCTTCTCGTGAAGTGAAATGATGCTTTTGGCCGCTCCCGACATGGAGAGACAGAGCCCCTCAAGCTGAGGTCTCGTTTCATTTATTGGTAGAAGTCCAAGGGAGACCCTCTCCTCATCCGAAAGGATGGAGAAACCCATATGATAGGAGGGGAGGTCCCCCTGAACCATTCCTCCGAATATCACCATTTTCCTGTTGAGTCCCATGAACTCCTTCATGCCCATTATCTCGACGCCCTCCCTCCTTGGGGTGGACCTGAGCTTGGCCTTCTCCACCACGGACCTAAGAAGGAGCATATACGATCTGAGATCGATCTCGCCTCCCTCTTTCAGGGTGGCGTTCACGTCCAGGACCCTCATGCACTTGAACAGCTCCGAGACAGAACCTCCCTGGAACTGGTACGGCCCCTGCCCCTCATCGGCCCCTTCTATCTCCTCTCCCCTCCTGATATTCTCCTCTGTGTTCTCGAGGAACGAAAGGTGTTTCAGAAGATCGATGATCCTCCCATTGAACTCTGTGACCGTGCTCTTTCCACCCCTCACCCCCTCCATCATTTGGAGTAGTTCTGTAAGTGAGGATATCACCTGAATATGTTCTTCGCCCTCGTGATCACGCAGACCCTCGTTCAACGGTTTGATCCATTCCCCCTCTATGTCCCCTCCCCCACCGAATATGAAACACTCCCGGAGCAGGAGGTCCACCGATCTTCCGTCCAGTTTTTTTGAACCGGACCTCAGCGTCAGGAACGGTGAGGATAGGGCGCCGATGAGGGGGTCCCTTGGATATCCACGGTCGATGCACTCCAGGAGCTTCATCACTGCCGCCACTGGTGGGCATTCGGACAGTGCCAGATCATGGGTCATGTCAAATGGTATCGAGTGGTCCGGAAATATTGACTGTACCGGTCTGAGATACGATTCCCTCCTGGGGAACACTATCGCAACATCCCCCGGATCGACCTCTCCACTTGTTATCATCATCTTCAGGGTCCTGCATATCTCCCTCACCTCATCTGCCCTGTCCCGCCCCCGTATGATCGAGGGGCGTCTTGAGGAGATGACCCCCTGTATCCCCTCGTGGTCTTCCGATGGGATCGAGATGTCCGATGCCGGGACCGGCATCCTCGGAGGAGAGTCGATAATATCAGGGACCGGATGGAAGGGGCTCAGCTGTACCTTGACCCTGGTGGATATTCTCATAAGTGATGAGAGCACCATCTCCTGCCCCTTCGAAAGGCCCACGGGCAGGTGTATCCCAAATACGACCTCGCCAAGCTGATCTCCCCTGCTCTCCAGGAGTGAGAGCACCTCCTTGTAGAGGAGGTCCGGGTCGATGAACTCCCTCCTCCTGAGGATGGAGTAGTATTCGCTGTATAGGGTGAGAAGGTCCTGAGACCTCCTTGATCTACAGCACCCCTTCAGCTTTACCGGGTCCACATCCTCCCTGAGAAGCTCTCCGAATACCCCGGAGACCATCCGAACGATCCCACTCCTTGGTTTCCTCCCTCCCGTCAGGGAATGGGGCTTTATCCTATCTAGTGATTCGTATACGTACATGTCACGAAGTGATGTGTGGGCGACGGGTATCTCACCCTTCAACAGGTCGTAGAGGTGCAGAATGAGCCTGTCGTACGTTACCAGACCATTGACCAGGACCGCCCGATCTCCCGCCAGGATCTGCTTCGCCTCGGCCACCATTCGGCTAGTTGGTACTGCGAGAATGCGATTTGATCTATCTGTCAGGTCGCTAGACAGCAGCTCCCTGGCAATGGGGCCGACACCCTCTTTTGGATCATACCATCCTACTTCGATCATACTGGATGGCCCCTCGGGCCCTCGCTTATCTGCCATGTATCCTCCTCGCAACAGACTCGATCGTGTCGGTGGAGTATTAAAAGGGGACCTCGAAGGAGGTGTGTAAATGTATCTTCAGATCAGCTCGGAGAAGTCCAGGGGGACTATGAGGACCGGTATGTCGGAGAGGTCCATCAGGTCGCTTCTGATCCAGTCCGCAATGATGCTTCCGGACGAGGATCCGAATAGTATCAGGTCCACCTGGTGGTCCTTGGCGAACTTGACAAGTGTTGGTACGAGCTCACCCGCCACGTAATACGAGTTGACGTTCACCCCTTCCTCCTTTCCGATCTCCTCGAACAGGGCAAGGGCCTTTCTACCCTCTCCCTCCTTCGTGGTGGCGATGACCGCATCGGGGTCCCTTATGTGCAGGACCTCCACGTCCGCGCCCAGCTTCTTGGCCACATCGATGATGTAGCTTCCCCTCTCCTTTGCCGGCAGATACCCGGAGGTGGGAACCATTATCTTCTTCCTGTCAAACATCAATACCAAAACCCCATACTCGACAATAAACCTTTTGCAGGATTATGGTACATGAGGTGGGTTTGAGAATGTGGAGGTATTGAAGTATCTTCGGAAGTTGTCCGATTGTTCTTGATACAAGCGAAGGATCTGACGCTCATTAACGTTAAGTAATTTGATCTTGTTATACGACATGGTGAAGAGAGAATGACATCCTATGACCCGATGAGAGACCATTACGAGAATACTCTAAAGAGGGAGAGAAATAGAAAAAAAGGGAAGATAATGTTGATCCCCGGTGTGGTACTGATCCTACTGTCGATAGCGATGCCTTTTGTTAACGCCATGTTTGGATTGCTCTCGTGGCCTGTCTGCTTTTCCGGTGGTGCTCTCTTCTTCGGTGGTCTGATCACGATCGTTACAAATTTAAAGAAGAAGCCCCCCACCTCTCAGGGTATGGGTCTTGATGAGTTGTGATAGAAACACCTTATCTAACATTCATACTTCCCGAAATTGCGTTAGAAGGGAAAGGTCATCCTTGTTCAACAACCAATTTATATGCACTTTCTCATTTCTTTTCATGGTGAAGTGGAAGGGAAGATACTTCAGATGCGTTCTATTGGTTATGTTTCTATTTTCGATCATATACTCCTTAATGATCTTCAGCTTACAGGAAGTCGAAGCGATAAATGAAACACCAATAGGTCTTCAGATCGATGATTCCAAATATTTTGCTCAATTAAATGGGGAAGATGATGCGATCATTCACATCACCGGTTCAGTACAGTATAACATGGTAGGATCAACTACACATTGCCATAGCGTTTCAGTTAAGATATTTGCGGATTCACCATATTTCAATACCTCGGAAGATGAAGGGTTCACCTTCACGAATGACACTGAAATGATCATGATAGATAGCTTGAGAAATTATTAAAAAAAAAAGGAACCTTTCCTTGTGAATGTCCAAGGGAAAGGTCCCTGGACCCTGTCAGCCCTGACGGGGTCGTACCTTTAAATATTATTTAAATGGTAAAAGTTAAACTGAAGAATTAGTACCTTGCGGGCCTTCTCTTTGCGTAACAGTCCCTACAATATACGGGCCTGTCCTCTGAGGGCTTGAAAGGTACTTGGGTCTGCTGTTTACACTCTGCACAAACTGCGTCGTGCATCTCACGAGGGGCCCTGTCATAGCCCCCTCCATTTCTGTCGTTATACATATTATATTTCCAATCGCCTTTTGGAGACGATGGCTCCCCCACAGGTAGGTAGTATAACTACTTATGCCTCTATTGAGGTGAAATTCCCAAATATTTGAGCATATATCCATTGAGATCCTTTTTCATTCTCTGAAATGAGGTTATTTCAAACGACCCGGTGTGATAGGCTGGTTGAACGGATAAACCAGCCATCTCAATGTGCCTTCTCCCTGGAGGGAGGGACATATCTGTGATCACTCCTCGTCGCAGTATTCCTCTTTTCTCCTGCCGAAGATCAGCAGCGACAGGATGGACAGCACGATTAGGAAGGTTACGATCAGACCGATCTACACGTGATGGGGGGAAATGACATGGGTCAAAACCTGGATTTGAATGATGGAACTCTAAATCCGCCCTTGGAGGGAAAGCTGGCTACTGTTGACGATATATCTATTGAACATCTGACAGAATCAACTCGAGTTATTGTTCCAGATCAAATGGAATAATTCCGAAACTTGCGCAAGAAAGCAAAGTTTGATAAGCCACCAGGACGTTGAAAGGATAGAGTTGACCCTACTGAAACGTTCCCTTTGGGCTACGTTTCAGTGGACATTCACAAATGAAGGAGGATAAAATGAATAGAGCTTCATTTGATCAGGTGAATATGAACGACCCTGTGAACGATTCCGGAAATGGCGGAAGAATGAAAAGTTGAAAAGACCAGACATATAAACCTCAGTAGTAATAGTAATTTGAAGAGGATAATGATGAAGAAAGGGAAGTTGTTGTTCAGAATAACTTTTCTGGACATTTATGAGAACGGGATTAAACCTAGTAGAATTGCATATATGATTGTCAATTTCATTCCATATGAAAAGATTGTGAAAATCTATCCTTTCTACAATGATAAGAATTATCATACTGGTGAATATGTATTCGTTTACCTAAGAAAAAATCAATATGAAATTGAGAAATGCCATTCCCTAGGTGGGATCAAAGGAAGTCGGTTCTCAATAAAACTGCCAAATCACAATTTTCAGAGAGTCTGTAAAATATTTGAGGAGAAAATGGGAAAAAGATTCGAGGAGGTTTATAACAAGAACATTGTCCTAAAGGAAAGACCGGGATACTTTTTCAGTTCTGGATTTGACCTATATGACCTAAAAAAATGAAGGATGCCGATAACCCCCCGAAAAAAGAATCATTAATAGATGCTTATTTTAAATGCTCAAGGGTATTATTAAGATCCAGGGGTTCGTTTCCGATATTCCTGGGAAATCGGAAACGAAACACAAATATTATCCAAGACGTATGATCGATCCGCCTCATGTTGACACATTGAAAACTTCTCTTATATTAAACTCGGATCGTTCCATCATATTTGATTCAAGCTTTATCGAAACGGCTTCCATTCCTCAGCTCTCCCAGCGTCCCGATCCTCTCCGCAAAAGCGTTATGTTTATGGATCGACTCCTCGGACGTGGACCGCACCAGTATCGTCATTGTTGGGGGAATGTCGGGATACCTCTCCAGAAAAGTAGCGATTATATCCCTTATGATATCCTCTACGAACTTTGGCTTCATGTGTGCATCAAGTACGATAATTCCCTCGCCCTTCCTTTTGAGGATCTCGTACGTTGGTGACGAGAGGCACGATTCGATTATATCTATGAGCTCCTCCGCCTCGATGTTGATCCCATCCCTGCACTCGAGCTTCAGCAGGGCGATATTACGCTGATTGTGCGTTGGCACCGGGATCTGGTCCAGTATATCCACCTCCGATCCCGAATACCCCTTTGACCTGAGGTCATCCTTGAGCATCGACCTAACGGTCTCCATCGCACATGGGCAGGTGCTCATCCCCGAGACCTCCACGCCGATGGACCTCATGGGCCTCTCATCGCCTCTCTGGATCTTGGCGCTTGCGAATATTATGTAGTTCTCAACGGACCTCCTCTCATCGGGGGAGGCCTTCTCCATGAAGTAGTCAGCCTTCAGCTCCACATCCGCATACGTTGCGTATTCGTGGGATTTCAACAGCTCGACCGCGATCCTTTCCACCAACCCTTCCAGGGACTGGTTCTCCATCTCGATAACCATGTCGATGGCCCTGTTTATGACCTCCACATGCCTGGACATGTGGCTTCCCTTCTGATCGGCGGGGAGGTCCACCGAGATATCAAAGGTGGGTACAAGATGCACAACCCGGTCCGGCCTTGCTATCTTCACCTCCCTCTTTATCCCCTTCACGCCCACCCTGCTGATCTTGAACCCCTCGGAGACCTCTATTCCCTGAACGTCCGGATATTCCCCCATCTCAACACCTCATTTCAATAATGCATCTGCGATAGCTGCAGCCGCGGATATGCTGGAAGTTGGATTCTCTATGGTATCCGTCGAGTAGAGGCCGTCCAGATGCTTTTCAAGCATCTTCCGTCCCCCGCCGGTGAACAGTCCATGTGCACAGCAGGCGAATACCGATTCGGCACCCTGTTCTCTCAGCGCCTGGGAGGCCCTCAGGATCGTCCCCCCCGTTGCTATTATGTCATCTATGATGCAGACCTTCTTCCCCTTGACATCAAGGTCCTTGGGGGCCATGCTTACGGTCCGGCCGTCCAACCTCTTCTTCTCCAGGTTGGTATACTCACAACCAGCCGCCTCTGCAGCCTGCCGGGCATACTCTGCAGCCCCCTTGTCCGGGGCGAGGATATACTGTATATCATGCTGTTTCATGAACTCACCGATGTGGGGCATGACGGATACGTGTGTACACCTCGCATCCGTGAACTCCTCTGTTATTGCCTCCTTGTGAAGGTTCACACACACAACGCGGTCGACGGCCATCTGTATGTGCCTGGCCATCGTCCTTGCGGTGAAGGACTCCCCAGCCTTGAATACCCGGTCCTGCCTTGCATATCCGAAATAGGGTATCACCCCGGTCACGGATGCAGCGCCCAGGTCCTGTGCAAGCTGGGTCAGTATGAGGAACTCGAGGGCATTGTCGTCCGGATACGTGGATTGAACGACGCACACGTCCTCTCCCGAGATATCATCCACTATCCGGGCGTAGAGTTCACCATCGGGAAATCTGCGGATCTCGGCCTCCACAATCGGGGCCCCCATGAGGTCCAAAAGATGTCCCGACAGGTTCGGGTTTGAACTGCCTGATATGAGCTTCATTGGTCTCCCTGTGATGGTGGAGAATATCCTGATTGATATATGTTCTTGTCAGATGGGAAAATGAGCAGAAACAGATCCGGCCCATTATCCTTCCCTGTCGAGGATCTTGTGTACGTACTCGCCCACAAAGGGCATCTCCCAACATTCTCCGGAATTGGCTTTCATCAACGCGATTATGGTCAATACCAGCCAAATTATACCATATACATAGTTCAAGACCGGGATCATAAAGGGAATTGTGATGAGGAACTGTTGTACGGCCTGAAAGACGACCATGTCCCTCTCGGCGCCCCGCTCCCATTTCTCCAGGCCGATCATGGCGACAAATGCCCCGATCCGTGGATCGGGGC
>JAGLEG010000539.1 GCA_023145185.1 Thermoplasmata archaeon | reverse complement strand
TAGGATAGGGAAGACAGATGAACGTTATATATTGATCAAATGGGTGTGCATAATGGGCGAGCCAATAGGTAGAGGACTTAAACAGCTCATGGGAGTTGGAGGCATTGAAGCTGTCGCTGAGAGTGAACGGATAACTACAGTAAGGAAGCTCAAGGATAGCTACTGGTCTTTGAAAAGAGGTATCGAGAAGAAAGAGAGCGATATGAAGACCATGAAGAAGCAGAACTCCCTGAAAATGCTTCTGGGCCATGATGAGAATATATCCAATATCGAAGAGCTGAAAACAGATATCGATAACGATAAGGTCAAGCTCAGGTCTATCTCCAATGATCTCGAGGAGAAAGACGTTCAAATTGAACATTCAGAACCTGTTCAAACCGTTGTCGATAAAAAAGGAGATAAAAAGGATCTATTTGATATGGAGTTCGACACGAGGAACCTCTTCGATATGGAATTTGACACAAGGAACCTCTTCGATGTGGGTGATGAGAACTTACCCGAATTCGGAGAGATCGAAAAGGATATCGAGATCATACTGGACGCCAAGGAGATAACCCCAAGAGCCCACGAAGATAATGGTCCACCGGCGAGTACTTATGCGACAAACAACCCAAATGTCAAACGGGTTGTGAAGGTGAGGAAGAGAAAAGTGATATCTTCCAGTATCAATGACATTATCTGCACCGCAAATAGATTGGAACAAGAGGGCTCAATTGAAGGCGCCATCGCCGTACTTGAGAAGGAACTTGCCACCCATGATCACCACGAGGAGATGCTGTACCAGCTGGGAAACCTCCATTTTAAAAATGGGAATGTTTTGGAATCCGAAAGGTACTACCGTTGGGCCATTGAAAGGAACCCCCACTCGTTCAGAAGCCTCAACAACCTTGGGATCCTCCTCCAGAAACAGGGGAGGCTGGAAGATGCGATCATCTCCTTCAACCAGGCGCTGGTGATAAACGATAAATACGAAAGGGCGTGGTATAACCTGGGCTCGATCTTCATGGAGATAGACCCTCCCATGTTGGATGAGGCTTGTATATTCTTCCGAAGAGCTCTTGAATGCGATCCCCAGTACGAGAGGGCCAGGGAAAAACTGAATATATGCGATGATATGATCGAGTGACCTATCCAGTTTTTCTTATGTACAGCAACCTTAAATATGGTCATTGACGATTGGTAGATGAGGTTCGTTTCCATGAAAATAAGCAAGCTGCTTGCCTGCCTGATACTGACATCGGTCATGCTGTTTCCACTCTCACTACTTGATACGGATACAGGGGTTTCAGGCGTCCCTGACGACCATCCGATAAGCCTCATCGGAGGATATCTCAATGAGATCGAGGGAACCAACAGATATGTCGACCACCTTCAACCCGGTGACAGCGAGAGCTACAAGATACACCTTGTCAACGACAATAACTACGAGGTCTATTACATTCTCACCATTACCGACGTACCGCTTGATTGGTCCGTCTTCCTGGATAACGGCATGACCACCATGAACGTCAACATGCCCACGGGCCCCACTACGGAGGACCTCTACCTCTATCTGAAGAACCCCACTCCAGGAAAAGGGGCCATAGATATCGAGATCAAGGACAGGGACACCCAGGAGAGGTGGAAGGTCACGCTGGAGATCATATGCGAGTCGGGGCCCATCAGGATAACGGTTCCATCCACGCACTACTCACTCGGGCAGAACACGCCATACAGTGGCTCATTGACCCTTGAGAACATCGGGTCCAGATCGTATGATGTCTCACTGGACATGGACAAGATCATATCTGCCCAGGAGAGGATCGAGGGAGAGTGGACGGTGATATTCTCGGATAACGACGTTACGCTTCCTGAGGGTGCAAAGACGTCCATTACTTTCACCATCTGGGCCCCCGCGACAAGCCTGATCGGAGACAAGAGGATATCGAACATCGTCGTAATGGCGGAAGGGATAACCAGACCTTTCACATCCCCTGATATAGATATCACGGTTACCAACATATATGACCTGAGGGCCGTGGTCCTTCCTCTCGGATACCTCAAGGTGGAGATCGGGGGCCAGGCAGAGTTCAACCTGACCCTTGAGAACTGGGCCACAACAACTGATTACATTCGGATAAGGGAGGATTCCGTCCCATCTGGATGGAGCTTCTATTTCAACGATCCATTCGACCCTACCACGACGGACCTTCCCATCTCTCCAGGCAGCTCCAGGACGTTCCATCCTATCGTCACACTGCCCCTTAATGCGATAGCGGGAAAGAAGGATATCATCCTTATCGCCGATGGAAATGCCAACTCCACCCGGATCATCCTGCCGGTCGAAGTCCTGATCAAGGATGATTTCCTGGCCAGCGTGACCAATGAGGTTCTGGGCGGAAAGGGAGGCATATACGAATTGACGTTGGGTGCCAACCAGCTGAAGTTCAACCTCCAGAACAGGGGGAACTACTTCGATACCGTCAGCCTCACCATAGATCAATCCCCCGATTGGGGTCACGCATCCTTTTCCCTCGTAACCGTGGGACCTGGATCCAGCGGTTTCGAGATAGAGGGGGGGTCTTCCAACATATCTGGATA
>JAGLEG010000538.1 GCA_023145185.1 Thermoplasmata archaeon | reverse complement strand
TGATCTCATCCTACGAGCCTCAAACCATATTCAGATGGTTACCTGGTTCAAATAAAATTTATTTGGATCTTATTTCAAGGTCAGATGGTGTTGAGATATCCCTTTCAAATAATAATCCTCTGCCCTTGCCCGATCTTGATTGGAGCCAGGAAGGGCCATATGCAAAATGTCCTTCAGTGCATCCCGAGATCAACAAAGGTAAGGACTTTAAGGATATGGTCCAGATGATCCGGCAGATAAATCAAGGTCCGATGATCGGTACGTTGTCAGCCAGTGATATCGATTCTGATCTGGATTATCTACTTGTTTCAGGAGTTGATTGTGTACACGTGGTCTGTGGGGATAATACCTCACTTTTATCAGGTTCAGTTGACCCATTTTCCAGGGATATCCTCTCAACCATTGTCGAGATCAATAAACACTTCGACACTTTTCTATCAAAGAAAGATGGAGTTCAATTGATGATCAGCGGGCCATTTCTAGATGCGAATGACATTCTTAAAGCGCTATGTATGGGAGCTGACCTTGTATGTCTTGATTTTGCCATATCAAGATCGATGAGATTGATCAGTGAAGGATATGTCACGACGAAAAAGCAGGAATATGATCGAGAAAAGATTGGATGGGATCTCATCGGTGAATACATCAACAATCTTTTCCTCTCTTTTTCACGAGAGCTATCCATTCTCCTGGGAGCATTGGGCATTAGGTCTAAAAGTGAACTCGATCCAAAATTTCTTAGGGCCATCAGTTATGATTCAGCAGCCGTCACGGGATTGCCCCTTGTAGGATATGGCGATAAGTTGGGCATGTGGAGACATTGATCTTCTATTTCAACTCATATTGGACCCTTATCCTCTTGGCGCCTTTTGACTTTCTTTTTACAATATTCAGATGGCCCAGTTCGGAAAGATCTCCAACGTGAGTTCCAGCACAAGGGCATAGGTCTATCTTCCCATCGTCTATCAAAACAGTTCTAAGTTCCTTAACCGAAGAAGGAAGCCTGGATAGATCTATCCTCTCCACTTCTATGGAATTGTGTATGAACTCCCTTGAATGATCTTCTACTTTCACCTTTGATCCTGAACTGATGATCTCATTGACCTCCTCCTCGATCCCTCCAATGTCCTCCTGCCCTATCTCAAGAGGATGAAAGTCGATATGGGAATAATCTGCATGTATCTGATTTCCCACTGTAACCGCCCGGTATCGATTCCACATAACTGCCGATAGAATATGTTGTGCGGTATGCATCTTCATGTGTGCGTATCTCCGATCCCAATCTATGGAACAGGCAACTTTTGTTCCAACATCAGGTATTTCACCGGTTATGTAATGGTAAATCCCATTCTTTTTTCTCACATCTATCACAGTTGCGTTTCTCCCATCCCAAGAGATCTTACCGGTATCGTTGGGCTGTCCTCCACCCACAGGATAAAATGAAGTTCTATCAAGTAAAATGTACCCTTCATCACGGTCGACCATTTTCACAACCGCATCGAAGTCTTTTATGTAGCAGGAGGGGATATCTGCCATGAAAAGAATTTCTTCCATGGTACACGTGAATGAACTATCTGGTAAAATCATTATCGGCATGTGGTATTTGTTAACTCATATTATTTATGGACCTGCTCTCAAAATTGGACAAGGTTTATATACAAAATCAAACATGAAGCGCCCGTTCAGAGTAAGGTGATAACATGGCACTATGGCAGGGCAGATCAAGGAGAAAGCTCACTGGTGGAAGGATCAAGTTCAGCAGGGGTAAAAGGAAAACCGAGATCAGCAGGGAACAACAGGTGACCGTGATCGGTGAGGATTCAAAAAAATTAGTACGTACGAGGGGTGGCAACTCAAAATTCAGGGTGCTCCTTTGCAACCATGTAAATGTTTATGTACCGAAATCAAAGCTGACCAAAAAAACCCTTTTAAAGACGGTTCTTGAAAACCCGGCCAATCCCAACTATGTCAGAAGGAATATTATCACCAAGGGTGCCATCATCGATACCGAAATGGGCAAAGCAAAGGTGACATCCAGGCCCGGACAGGATGGAGTCCTCAACGCGATTCTGATCTGAAAAGGAGTTGAACTGTTTGGCCAGGAAGAAATCCGAGATATTGGTTCTCTGGCCAGAATATTTTGATTCCAACCTTAGCCGTTCACAGGGTCGAAGGGTCTCAAGTGAGATCGCCATCCCTGATCCAACTTGCGAGAAGATATTCAAGGCATCCAGAAAGATGGGCCTTTATCCTCAGATCGAAAGTGACAAGAGCCACCCCTCTACCTGGTACAACGGGAGTGGAAGGGTCGTAATAAGAAAGACCGGTAAAAAAACCGAGATCATAGAGGCCATTGCAAGGAACCTCATGAATATCAAATGATCCGGTTTGAACAACTCTCCATTAATCCGATCATATTCACTTTCATTGGAAAGATATTCATATAATCTGCTGATACCGGTATAATGAGGAGGCTATGTCCATGTCGGAGAAGAAAATGGTATATCTGTTCGATGAAGGCAGCAAGGAAATGAAGAACTTACTGGGTGGGAAAGGAGCAAACCTGTCTGAAATGGTTGGATTGAATATACCGGTCCCCCCTGGTTTCATTATCACCACCGAGGTATGCAATGATTATTATGAAAATGATAGCAGTTTTCCAGAGACACTCAGGGAGCAGGTAAAGAGTGCCATCTCCTCGATAGAAAAAAAGATGTCGATGAGGTTTGGAGACCCTGAAGACCCACTTCTTTTCTCGGTCCGATCCGGCGCAAGGATCTCGATGCCCGGAATGATGGATACCATATTGAATCTTGGAATTAACAGGGATATCGTAAAAGGTCTGATCAAACGCTCAGGAGATGAGAGGTTCGCCTGGGACACTTATCGGCGATTTATACAGATGTACGGTGACGTTGTTCTTGGCATCGGAGATTCCTTTGATGATGATGTTGATCCATTCGAGGATGAACTTGCCAGACTTAAATTGGAGAAAGGTGTGAATTATGATTCCGATCTGTCGGGTCCTGACCTTGAAGTACTTTCTACCAACTTCATCAAGATAATAAAAGACAGGCTTAATATCGATTTTCCGGATGATCCCTGGGATCAATTATGGGGGGCTGTTGGGGCCGTATTCAGCTCATGGAGGAACAAACGAGCTATAACATACCGCAATATGAATTCCATTCCCTCTATCTGGGGTACTGCAGTAAATGTGCAATCCATGGTATTTGGAAATATGGGCGAAGGGTGCGCAACCGGTGTTGCATTTACCAGGGACCCTTCTACTGGCAGAAATGTATTCTATGGTGAATATCTTCAAAATGCACAGGGAGAAGATGTCGTTGCAGGTATCAGAACACCTCTTCAGGTAACAAAGAGAGGATCCATGGAATGGGCCGTTCACAATGGCACTTCTGAAGCTGAACGGTTGAATAAGCACCTCTCACTGGAGGAGATAATGCCCGGGATATTCAAGGAGTTGGAGAAAACATATCTGCAGCTGGAAGCACATTATCATGATATGCAGGATATTGAGTTCACCATTCAAAATGGTGTACTCTGGCTTCTTCAGACCAGAACCGGAAAGAGAACCGCAGCTGCTGCTATCAAGATAGCCGTTGATATGGTAAATGAGGGACTTATCACCAAGAAAGAGGCGATATTGAGGGTTGAGCCGGAACAACTTGATCAGCTTCTTCATCCCGCTTTCGACATGGAAAAGAAAGGAGAGGTCATTGCAAGAGGCCTTCCTGCATCGCCCGGGGCTGCAACAGGTCAGATCGTTTTCAACGCAGACGATGCAGAGACCCTATCATCAGATGGAGATCGCGTTATATTGGTTCGTATTGAAACATCTCCAGAGGACATAGGGGGTATGAAATCCTCGGAAGGCATTCTTACAGCAAGAGGAGGCATGACAAGCCATGCAGCCGTGGTGGCAAGAGGAATGGGGAAATGCTGTGTTTCAGGTTGTAGTGATCTGAACATTAGTTACAAGGATGGGAATATGAAGATAGGGGATCGGGTATTATCAAAAGGAGAATGGATATCACTTAACGGATCCACCGGTGAGATAATGCTTGGAATGACCCCTACAAAACCACCGTCCATAGGTGGGGATTTCAAGACACTTATGTCATGGGCAGATCAATTCAAAAAACTGGGTGTGAGGACAAATGCCGATACGCCCGAGGATGCGAAAGTTGCAAGGGAATTCGGTGCCGAGGGCATAGGACTCTGCAGGACCGAGCACATGTTCTTTGAGGGAGAAAGGATCCTGGCAATGAGAAAGATGATCCTCTCGGAAACTGAAGAGGAACGGGTGGCCGCACTCGATCAGTTACTCCCGATGCAAAAGGAGGATTTCAAGGGCATTTTCAGGGAGATGGATGGGTTCCCTGTCACCATACGGCTTCTGGATCCTCCGCTGCATGAATTTCTCCCACATGACCAAGAGGCAAAGATTGAAGTGGCAAGGGAACTGGGCATCACCATGGAACACCTGGAGATGAAGATCTCGTCTCTCAAAGAGTTCAATCCGATGCTTGGCCACAGAGGTTGTAGATTGGGGATCACCTATCCGGAGATCACCAAAATGCAGGCTACCGCCATAGTTGAAGCGGCTGTGGCCTCGAATAACGAGGGTATTGTGGTAAGTCCCGAGATAATGATTCCTTTGGTGGGGGTCAGAAAGGAACTTGAGAATCAGAGGAATATCATCTCCGAGATCATTGAAAGAGTATTTACAGAGATGGGAACCAGGATCGATATCAAGATAGGCACCATGATCGAGATACCCAGGGCGGCACTGACTGCAGATGAAATTGCCCGGTCGGCTGATTTCTTTTCCTTCGGCACCAACGACCTGACCCAGATGACCTTTGGATACAGCAGGGACGATTCCTCAACATTCCTTCCAGAATATGTTGATAAGAATATCCTCTCGGAAGATCCATTCAAGGTTCTCGACGGAGAGGGAGTTGGTCAACTTGTCAAGATGGGTACCAAAAAGGGAAGATCGACCAACCCTTTGCTTAAAGTAGGCATCTGTGGAGAACACGGAGGCGAGCCTTCCTCTATTAAATTCTGTCATGATACTGGATTGGATTACGTGAGCTGTTCACCATACAGGGTGCCAATTGCAAGACTCTCCGCTGCACACTCCAATATATCAGATGAGATCTGACATATGATCAGCTCTCTATCCACCTGGATATCTGATGTATATTCCTGCACTTTGAGCATCTGATCTTTCTGCTTATCCTTATCGAGCAGTGAATACATCTCTCATTTGATATCTGTGTCAGTCTTCTGCAGTTTGGACACCTTACAAAGAAATCTTCCTCTCGATCACACCAGTAGAAGAACCTTCTCTCATCGCATGAAGGACATCTTTTTACTTCTCTTTTAAGATCTACCCCGCATACGGGGCAACCTATCCTCATATCCAACTTTCTAATGTCATCTTCCCGTCTCAGGTTCTTTCGCAACATGGATGATATGAACTGCTTGATCTCACCGCCAGGTGAAACTGTTTCCAGTATCGTTGTTCTGAATCTGTTCTCGGGAAAATATAGAATGAACACGAGAAGCAGGATAAGCAGTGATTCATTGATCAGATACAGTATTTTAAAAAATTGGGTATTTCCCATTGAACCATCTGCCCACCTTATCCACCCAATTATTGAAAAAAGTGAGGTCCAGAAAAACGCAATTACAGCGGTTGACCAGAGCCCTATTGGAACGTATTCGCCTTCCATGGCGTATCTGTTCCTCCGCTCGCGTACGAACAATATCAATGATAGGGATACAAGAAAGGCACCGATAAGAATTGAATACCCCCACAGCGGAAGGATTATATTATCATTTTTTGCAGTCCATATGTAAGTGACAATAGATCCAAAGAATACCAAAATGTATATCGAGGCAAGCCACAATGTAAGATAAAAATATCTGGGGGACCGCTTGTAGAGGAGTAGAATACCCATAACCCCCATGGATAGCCAACCGAAGAAATTGATGAGGCCGTCCATGACGCTGAACATTAACGAGGAAAAGAGCAGTATAAGAGCCCCATATTTGAGCTGCTGGTCCCTGACGGTACGTAATTGTACATACCATCTATTAAATTCCCGTGAAACCCTGCTCATACGAACAAGTAGATTGTGGGTAGATAAAAATACGTTTCGGTTGCCAAATCTCATTAGATATTCGCTAACTTTGACATATATTTAGATATGAGTCTCAAAATGAGGCCTCTCCCAAGATTGACCGGCTAATATCCTGATGAATCGGTAGATTC
>JAGLEG010000537.1 GCA_023145185.1 Thermoplasmata archaeon | reverse complement strand
ATTTCGGATCCACCTTGAAGTTCGAGAGTCTCACCTCGGTATGCTCGCCATACGTGTACTCCACATCATAATAACCCGTTACAAGGTCATCGAAGGAGTACTCGTTCTCGTTCAGCTCAACCGGCCCGTAAACAACTCCATCAGAACCCCTCAATACCAGAGAGAGGGATCCTTCGGTGATCGCCTCATCTCCCTCGTCGGAATAGGTGCTGTCACCGTCCAGGTCCCAGTAGACCCTGCCGCCCATGACCTTTCCTGCAATATACAGATCAAGGTCCATCTCACCGTTGTCCACCTCCCACATTGCCAGTGCATCCGAGATCTGGAGAACAGAGGAGTTCAGAAGGGTCGTAGGCTGACCCGTGGATTGATCCACCTGGAACTGGTACATCTTGTCATATTCATTGTTCAACACTCCATCGGTAACGATCAAATTGACCTGACCCGGAGGTGCTATTATCGAATACTCTCCAGTTGGTCCGGTCATGACGTTGCCGTGGGGAATGCCATAGTCATCCAGGACGGTCACCCTGACATTGGGTACGCCGATCCCCCTCTCGGTCATCACACGACCGGAGATCTTGGCGCCATCGTAGTATTTGAGATAGAACACACCCTGTCCAAGGCCGGATTTCAGATCTCCTCCCTCGGCATAGTAGCGCTCGATCGCCTTCTTGGATGACAGGGGGACGTAATCATCCGGGAAGGAGGCATTGCCCTCTTCCTTCTCCGAATAGTACATGGTCCTGTACACGACCTGCCAGTGGGTCATGTTCCAGCCCTGCATCGCAGGCATGTTCGAGACCTCACCAAGAATTCCGGGGATCGATTTCCCATCATCGATCGCCCCTACATCGCTTGGTGAATATCCCACATAGGTCCTGTAGAACATGGAGTTGTAGAAGTCCTCGGTGTAGAACATGTCGTACTGTATGATCCGGAACTTGTATCCCAACCTATCCGCCTCCTCCTCGACCTTATCCATGGAGATCGGATTATCAGGGTAATCCTCCCAGACCGGGTCCTCGTTCGATCCCTTCAGGTTCTGCTGGGCGTATGCCTTGTACTCAAGATAATCATCCACATTCCTGTCTGCCAGCTTGATCGGAGCGTAGAAAATACCCGTGTTGCTGGAACTGAATGGAAATAACCTGTAGTCCACGGCGAAATACCTCATGGACGTTCCGGTTGCATCCCTTATGTCATGGTAGAGGGAAACGACACCCTCCTCACCCAGCCTCGTGAACGTGGACCTTGCTGCAGCATATTTGGCGTTGGGAGGGGTGATGTCCAGGAACTTTCCGTATCGATCGGGATTGTTCTCCACCAGCTCGGTATAAGAGCTGGGATTGGAATAGATCCTCTTGATCTCGTAGGCGCTGTAAGTGGAGTTCTTATCATCGCCCAGATACTTCACCAGCACCTCCCAGACATCATCAGAGAACTTACCCTTATTATCGACCCGATTTCCTTCGATAAGCCTGGCGACCATCAGGGCTATCGATTCGGATTCGTTCTGACATGATATCATGGAACCTGTGAACTGGTATCCATTCTGAAAGTTATCGGCAGCTGTGGGATGTTCACCCATGAGAAGCTCGTCGAAGCCGTAATCCCACCAGCTCATGAACCCGGGTCGATCCTCGGGCTCCTGGAACTCGTTGTTCTCATCCAACAGGTCCTGTTCTGCCAGCCAGATATAGGAGTCCATCCAGTATTCGCTGTGAAGTGAAGATCCAAAGGCTCCAAAATATTCCATATTGGGGTCGAACTCCGTCTTACTCTCGTAGGGTATGGATGCGTCCGCCGCGAAGAAGAGGTTGGGGAATATTATCACGAATGCCACGGTCAGCGCCGTCAGTATCGTCCTGAACTTGAAATTATCCCTGTTCTTTCGGTATTTCATGTAGGCGACGATCAATACAGATATCAGGGAGATCGGCAGGACAGTGAGCCAGATATAGTTGTCATAGAAGAAATTGTCCCAACCCTCACTGGTCCCGGCAATGAGCCCCAGAAAGAGCAGAAGTGCCACGATCGAATATACTATGGAGAGTCCCTCGGCCTTGAAGAACTGGACCAATTTGACGATCACCCACCCTGCGAGAAGGGCGAAAGCCGGTGTCGCGTTGAACGTGAAACGTGTGGCCGACAGGGCCATGTATATTGCCACACCGGTCCAGATCACTATCACCATGTAATCCTTCTTCATCTGCTTGGGGATCTTGATGAAGGCCATCACGATCCCGATCAAACCCAGGAAGAACGTCCCGGGTCCATAAGTGAAGACCAACCTGCTGATATCAGGGGCCTGGGCCTCTGCGATCGTCGAGTAAAGCTTGTTCTTCACGAAATAGCCGCCACCCGTGAATAACATCGTTGCTGTCTCGGGGAAGCCCCACTGAAGGATGAAATATGATGCTACCAGGAACAGGGCCAAAGTGGGTATCACTATCAGCCAGGGCATATCCCTGGTGGGGACTATGAAAGCCCCCAATACCACCGCAGCCAGGAATATGTAGAAACCCTGGCTCCAGGTGCTAATAGAGAACATATAGTAGTAGGGTAGGGAAATCACCACTACCGATGCCATGGCGATAAGTATCACAACGAACACTCCCAATGAATCCTCCCCCCTCAGCCTGTTCATGAACAGCTGAACGAGATAATACACAAGCAGTATCGCAAGTACATATCCGAAACCCTGCCATGCCAGGGATATGGTCGTGATGGAAAGCCCGGTCAGGAACGCGTAGGACATGGCCTCCCTGTTCTCGAGGAATAGCGACCGGAAACCGAGGATGACCGATTCAGGTTTACGCCAATCCTCGATATACTGTCGATCCTTGAGGACACGGAAGGATCTCGAGAGGAAATAGAAGGCAAGGACAAGGAAGAACACAACGAATGAATCGTGATCAGCAAAACCAAGCGTCGATCGTTCGATGTGTGCAGCTGTTATCGCCAGGAAGAATGCGGCCATGATGCCCGCCTTCTTTCCGAAGGCCTCCTTTCCCAGCAGATATAGTGGGAATATCGTCAATGCGCCCCAGAACGTGGGTGCGATCTCAAACACGAACCAGGTGGAGTTCGCGACGTTGAATCCAAAGAACGGGGCCAGCAGGACGCCGCCGATCGCGATGGACCAGTCGAATACCGGGGGCCTGGGATTACCGCCGGAAAGCGGGTAGTTCAACAGGCCGTCAATACGCAAATGGGTGAAATCTGCCTGGATAAAATCAATGACCCTTTTGTGATACGAGGGGTCGTTCCCCACCACTCTGGGGGGCCAGATATCGAATGCTAGTTCATAGTACAGGTAAAATCTCAACAAGAACGCCAAAGCGAATATACCTGTCAGTATGAGGATCGTATACCTGTTGTCGTTGAACCAAGCCTTCAAGGTCGATGCCGCTGGCTCCTTCCCCCTGGCCTCACCGGGTCCTTTTATCTTCGGCTCCGGACCTGCCCCGGGCTGGAGAGGGTCCAATATCGGCTCTTCTTTCCTGGCCACCTGCTGTTTGGCCTTTCTCTTCTGTCCTCTGGAGGATCTCGCTCTGCGGGCCATTGATATCCACCTATGATGCAGCAACATGGTCGCTCTAGTATCATCTATATAAAGCGATACCACATTCTACTGAAGTGGCCAAATATCGTTCTCTTACTTATCTATTGTTATCCTGCGTCCCACTATCCCGACCATTTTTCCGACCCTGAATGCTCCGATCCCCGGATGATATGATAAAGGGGCCCACAAGCAGCAGTGAAAGTGAGATGATAATGAATATCTGGGTCGATACGTTGGAGCCCAGAAATATTCCTATCCGACCTACCCTGACCACAGCGAGGAGGCCACCCCAGAAAAGGCAGGTCAAGGCAATCGTCAGAACAAGCGGCAATGGTGATATGCGCTCTATCCTGTAAGGTCTTGAGGAGAGGACAAGCTCGAGCATCAACACCATGGGAATAAGAAGGCCCACCGAATAGAGGATCAGATCCATCAGGTTGGATAGGGATGCATCCCGCAGTGCATTCAGGGTGAAGGTGCCGAAGAGGAGTACTCCCACGATCCCGACCCATCTGTTGCCAAATGCGAACGACAGGGCTACTATCACAAGTGGTGCGAGGTAAATAGGGCTGGGATCCACTGTCAACATGGTTATCACGCCCAGGTAAAGGAGGATAAGGTACCGCATCATTGTCCCATCCTCCTGAGCGCGGCCATGACCTTATCCCCTCTTTCCCTCAAGCTCATCTCGATGACCTTGACCCCCGCCTTTCTGAGATCGCCCAGCTGGGCCTGTTTGGCCAGATGGTCTGGATATATCCTCTCCATGGTCCGCTCCGTGATCGCCTCACCT
>JAGLEG010000536.1 GCA_023145185.1 Thermoplasmata archaeon | reverse complement strand
AGCACTCAGATTTGCCGTGGACTTGAGGTAGAGCTTGTCACCATCTTCGAGAACGTCATCAAGGGTCATCTTCCTGATCTTCAACAGCCTCTCGGTCATGTAATCCACCACGATCCTGGTGAGGTTCTTCTCATGGCCAAATCCTCTCTTTGGGTCACTGTTGACCGCATCGATCAATCCCTGAATGGTGGACCTCCCGTCACCGATGACATATGCGGGTTCTCTCATGGCGGCTGCGGTGAACTTCCCATCGATCAAAAGGAGCCTGAAATCGAAACCGACAAGGAACCTCTCGACGATGATCGTCCTGTCGATCTTGAGGGCGTTCCTGTAAGCTGTCTCAAGCTCTTTTGGAGTGTTCACATCGGTGGTTATGCCCCTACCGTGATTTCCCTGAAGGGGTTTTACGGTAACTGGATAACCTATCCTCTCCGCAATCTTCTTTGCATCCTTGAGGTCCCAGGTCGAATAACCCCTGGGGACCGGAACACCCATTTCGGAAAGCAGTTTCTTCGTCCGGCCCTTATCATCCGCGATCTCCACACCCAGAGAGGATGTGCTATCCATCATGGTGGCCTGGATCCTCCTCTGATAGATCCCATATCCGATCTGAACAAAGCTCTGATCGTTCAATCGAATTGTGGGTATCTCCCTCTTCTTCGCCTCATCGACTATCGACTGTGTCGATGGACCAAGGAGGTTGTTCTCCCTGATCTCCTTTAAATTGTGTACTATCGGCTTGATATCCGTCTTTTTACCGCCGAACAGATCATCAACGATCCTCACCGCCGCCCGGCCGGCCTCCATCCCCACCCCCTCGTCCCGGTAACGGTAGACGAGATCGTAGATGCCCTCCTCGTTGGTGTCGAAGGTCTTGCCGAATCCCACTTCGGTCCTGGCAAGGCACTGGAGCTCGATAGCGACGTGCTCCACCACGTGTCCTGCCCAGGTCCCCCTCTCCACCCTCTCGAAAAAGCCGCCCCTGGTGCCTATCGAGCACCTGTGTTCGATGAGGGTCGGCATCATCTCCTCGATGTTCTCCCTCAGTCCATCGATCTTATCCGTTGGTTTTACTTCGAGATCGCCCAGGTCCAGTTTCATAAAAATGGCCGGATAACGACTGTAGTAGTTCGGGCCCCTCAGGGCACGCATTTCCAGTATTTCCATGATAATATCCCCTTTTATTTACATGCCAGATCAAGGCACTCCATATCGGTGGGCTTGAGGTATCTCCTCTCCTTGAGGTCGTACCCGTAACCCCTGACTATCGTGTGAACCCGAATGTTCTCGATGGCTATCGCCTCGCCCTCGGAGACCCCGGTCACATTGGTATATCTCAGGTCCTGCCCGTCGAAGATCACCACGAGGCCTGACCCGATCGCCTTTATGAACCTGCCCTTCTCAATGACTATCCCGGTGTCCTCTCCAAGGCCCAGGCCGATATGGCCGGGGTTCAAGCTGACTATCTGCATCAGCCTGCTGAAGCGGCCCCTCTTGATGAAATGGCTGTCGAGAATGACGCGTCCTATCAGGCCGATCCCGCCTGTCATGTGGACGGTGCCCTTCAGGAGGGCCTCGCTTGATTCGCCACCGTATATCATCGTCTCGGGCATGGCACTTGCGCCGGCGCTGG
>JAGLEG010000535.1 GCA_023145185.1 Thermoplasmata archaeon | reverse complement strand
GACGCACTATTCGAAAAGGTAGGACAGCCATTTGCTGTTATCGATTGCTTCTGCATTCTCAACGACGAGCAGATCAAGAGATACTTCGAGCTGGGCTGTGAGGTCAAGGGATTGGGCCGTGGCCACATCCAGAGGATCAAGAAGGATGTCAGGGAAAAAAAGTAACCCACTGAAAGAGATCTACAGTTCCCTGGCCGCCTTCAGAATATACCTGTACGAGGTCAACATATCAGGTTCGGGGACCACCCCGTTGATGAAATTGGTTATTATCGCCTTGTGCCCCTTGTCGCTGCCCAGATAGGACCTCTTTATCCTCCTTCTAGATCCCTTAATGATCTCCATATATGAGAAGTCCTTCAATACTATGCTCTTCCCCTCTCCCATTACCTCGATGAACTCCTTGTTCAGGGACGTGTTCCCAACCGTCGAGTAGGTGATATTTCCGAGGCTTCCATCCTTGAACTTCATGGTAAAAACAATGTTCTCTGAACCTACGATCTTGGAATTGGACGTCTCCATCCGGTACACGTTCACATCCAGGATTGGTGAATTCACAAGGAAATGGATGTAATCAACAAAATGACACAGTTCCGATATGTATCTTGAGCTACCCTCCGCCTTGTCATATACCCAATGATCACCGGGGAGGGGATCCCCGTTAATCCTGTAATTTACAATAAGAGGAGATGTTCGGTTGTTGAATTCTTTCACAATGATATCCGTCCATGGTGAATACCTTCTGTTGTAATCCACGTAGAACAGCTTATCCTTGTGCTTCCTTGAAAGTTTCTCCAGTTGTTTCAACTCCTGAAGCGAAAGGCAGACTGGTTTCTCGACGAACACATCCTTACCATTTTCAAGGGCGTCACGGGCGAACTTGAAGTGTGTGGAATTTCTTGTAAAAATGAGCACCTTATTGATATCCTCATCTTCCAGGATCTTGCCGGGATCGCTTGTTGAGTATTCGTAACCATATTTTTTACCGACTGCTTTTGCACTCGTTCCTGAGAGGCTTGCCACGCCCTTCATCCTCACATTACCCATGCTTCCAAGCGGAGGTAAAAGGGAGGTGGTTGCGATACTGCCAGAGCCGATAACTCCGACAATATTTTTTCCTTTCCCTTTTTTCCCTTTCGAAAGGTACACATCTCTCTTGATTGCAGGTTTCTTTTTTCTGTTCACCCTGTAATCAAAGAGTATGCCGATATATCGATCCTTGACGTCCCCGTTCACCATGGCATAGGCCTTTTCAGCATCTTTGAGCAGGAACTCATGCGTGGTAATATCTGAGAGGTCAACCTTGCCCTGCATGATAAGTTCTATGAAGGATCCCATGTTTCTCTTCTCGGTCCATCTCACGTATCCGAACGGATAATCCCTGCCCTCCAGTTCATATTCGCGATCATATCTACCAGGGCCGTAGGACCTTGATATTATGAACTCGATCTCCTTGTTGTAATAATCGGTCCTGGGTATCTCCAATCCCACACCGCCGACGACTATGACCCTGGGTATCTCACAGGCGATCCTCCCGGCATCAACGACAGGCTGGTTAGAACTCGTGGCAGCTGTAATGATCACAGCATCGAATCCGAATCCTTTGGTGAAGTTCTCCGATGTAACATCCATATCCGTCTTTCTGCTGTTGATTGCTAGGTCTGCCCCCAATTTCCGGGCCAGTTCCACCTTCTCATCATCGATATCAATGCCCATTA
>JAGLEG010000534.1 GCA_023145185.1 Thermoplasmata archaeon | reverse complement strand
CAATGCCTCCCCCTCCTCCCTGATCCTGTAGTCAAGGGAGCCCATGTCGATCCCGGAGGGAAGTGAGTCATCCCCTGCGATATCGCGGAGCCCAAAGGTGATGTTGGGGTCCTCCAGGTTGTACCACGTATCCATTTCGGACCTATCCATCACCGGCTCCTCAACGTCAACATACCCCTGGATGGTCACGGGGTCAGACAGGTGTCCCGCCCTGTCCATGGAGTACACGGTAACGTTGAATGTCCCAGATCCACCAACGTCGATATCACTATTGTTGTCCGGATGGCTCAGGTACTCTTCCGGCACGGGTACCCTCTCTCCATTTTCATCCACAAAGCCAAAAGAGAGGGAAGATATGGTATCATCACCAGGCATTTTATCATGATAGTAGTAGTATATCTCTACAGGTATGGGGTCACCGCCCACTAGCGGGATGGGACCCGAGTTCATCATCGGATACAACGCTCCCCAGTCGATCAGCCTGTTCCCGTCAAGCATCACCATGGCGTTGCCGTCCCCAACGGCCGAAAAGCGGTAGTTCCTCGTTTCAGGGGGGGTGAACCATCCGTTCCATCGTACGCTGAAGCCGTTGTATGGAAGACGGTTAGGGTCGGGCCCCCACTTACCCCAGTTGAAGTGGACCTGTGGGTCCGCCTCCCCGTAAACGTAGTCCAGGAAGTTGGGGTCTCCATAATAGGAACCCCACAGCCCACCCATGGATCTCACATGCTCTGGTGCCTCCTCATTGATCCCCAGCATGTAACCGTCGATACCCGAGGGGTTCTCCGGATCGCCCGGGCCGATGCTGCCGTTCCACTCCACCTCCCACTCCCGCTCATCGTCGAAGAGCGATATCCTGCCGGGGTCGGGTATGAGCCTGAGCCCCTCAACGGCTCCCGGCCTGGAGTGATCTATACTCAGCTCCCTGAGGATCTCCCCTTCAATGACCGGCCCCTTCCCGGGCCAGTTGGGGCCCGGGGCTGCAGTGTTGAAATCAGCCAATATGGTATAGGTTACCGATCCCGCTTCAGGAATGACATCGGTGAGGGTCGTGCCCACTCCCCCGTACAGCACGGATAGTATCCGAAGGCCGTCCCGAAGGAGGAGAAGCTCGAATTGATCGGGTGGGACGGATCTGCCGTTCGGCCCTTTGTACAAAAGCTCGAAACCCGAGATGGTGAGGAGGGAACCGTCGACGAACCACTCGCCTGGAAGCACCTCCACGCCGTCTGCGTGGAGCCTGGGCTCCCCGGTGAGGATGATATCGTTATTGATGGGAAGTGAATTGTGGAATGTCCTGTGGACCCCTGCCCCGTCGAGGTCCCTGAGCGTAAGGTCGATATCCCACTCCCTGTCCAGATCGGAGAACCAGCCTATGGATGTGCGGAAGGTGATAACGGCGGTCAATCCATGATATTTAATCGAGGACCCCTCCACATCGAGGTCAACGACGGCGGTCCCATCGTACGAGAACGCCCCATCATCCCACGTGAACGTCGCGTTGATAACATCCTTTTCAAGCACAATCTCAACGGTCTTGACAAGCCCGGGATCGATGGTGTGCCTGAACGTGATATTGATGTCGAACCAGCCGCTCGACGGCAGGACCATGTCGTTCGAGACCGCAGGTCCAGAATACTCCATGCCCACCACCGAGATCTTAGAACCAACGAACTGGTACACCTCCCCGCAGTTGGGCCTTGAGTTCCCCTCTCCATCGGCGGAGGGGGCCCCGATCAGCATATCGCCGATCCCGTCCCCGTTTACGTCCGAGATGGATACCATATAGCCGGCTACATCCTCGGCGTCAGCACCCAGCAGTTTGAACCTGCTCCCGGCGGTCGCCAGGTCCACCACACTGCCGGTGGAGGGCATGACGACGTCGTCGTCATATCCAACGACCATGCCCACCGACCTGAGTCCCTCCCTGCCCCTCCCCGGCAGTCCAAGGACCATCTCGATCTTGCCGTCGCCGTCCAGGTCCCCGATATCGAAGATGGAGCCGATGCTGTCTCCGGGCCTGCTGCCCACGCTCTCAAGCTCCCCAACGATCATCAGGTCGAAGTCCACCTCCGCTTCAAGGTAATTGGGAAAAGTATCTATGTCATCTCCCATGAAGATGGCTATCTGGCCCACGTTCCTCCTGTTGTTCATCGGGCCATCTGCTCCAGGCCCTCCGATCAGGATATCATCCTTTCCATCGCCGCTGATATCCCGAACGATCAGGCTGGTTCCAAGGCGATCGTAGGCGTCGCCTCCCCTTATCAACGTCCTGAGCAGGGTATCCACGGTGATGCTATCGTTCCCCCGTATCACCCCTATATCGAAATAGACGAAGATGCCCCCTGCCTCGGATAGGTATCTCTCCTCGTGCAGGAGAAGAGGGGCGCCTATCACCAGATCCCGGCCCCCATCCCCGTCGATGTCCGCCGTGGCCATGGAGCTACCGTAATTACCTATCACGCCCTCATCGGTGGGGTCCATGTCGAAATAGGTATATTCCGTGGCGAACTGGGACTTTTCATAGCCCCCCCATACGATGAAGACCTTGTTCCATCCGTGGTAGGAGAATAGAAGGTCCTCCTCTCCGTCTCCGTCCAGGTCGTCAATGATCACGTTCTTTCCCAGCCTGATGCCCTTCGCTGATGTGGTGACGAGCCCGGATATTATTGCGAATCTGTCCCTCCTCAGGACCCCTATCGGGTAGGCGTTGGGTTCGGCCTCCCCCGCCTTGTACAGAATTATCTCCTCGTCCCAACTCCCATTCCCCCAGAGCACGTAGACCTTCCCCGTAGCCCCCTGTTCTGACATTCCCAGGGCCATGTCGATGTGACCGTCTCCGTTTATGTCCCCCGCGGCAATGGATGAGAGGAGGAAGGTCCTTGGGCTGGTGGCCCTGATGGTGATGTCCGGCACGGCCTCCCCGAGGTCCACGATCCCTGTCGGGAGGGTTCTGTTGCCGTAGAAGATGTAACACACTCCTGAATTCTGCTCCCCTTCGAACGAGTAGAGGTCCGGAGAAGCGATGACCACGTCATCAACGCCGTCTCCGTTGATATCGGCGTGGCCGACGAATTTCCCCAGTTTTCCCAGGGGGCTGGCCGTGTCATCGCCGATGAAGGTCGTGAGCGCGGAGTCGCGGAGATCGTACTCGCCGTCAAGGGAAAACATGGTCCCAGCGCTACCAAATGTATCACCTTTCGTATCCGCCTGATGATCAGCTTCTGCGCCCCCCGTTGACAGCACAGGCTGAAAGATGGTGAAAAGCAGCAGGAACGTGACCGCCCCACATATGGACGCACCCCTCCTCAGGCTGTTATCTGAAACCATCTCGTCTCGCCCTCCATCCGTGCATATTTCCAAAGCTCCATGCTTGACCAACCGTCCAAAGCCCCGGCTGATATGGAGTAACAACGATACAAAGGCCTTTTAATTGTTTTGGAACAGTATGGAATGAAAATGCGGCTTATGGATGAAGATGGTAAGATCTGCGTCGAGCGGAGATCGGATCGTTTACCAATCCAGATAAATACTCCTTCTTGTATCCTCTTTCAGTATACTACAGGTGGTTAGCGTTGAATGATGGTGTTCTGAGAGTGGGCGTCGACATTGGCTCAACCACCGCAAAGATGGCAGTTCTTGACGGCCATGATGTGGTATATACCGATTACAGAAGGCACAATGCCGACGTCGTGGAGACCCTCAGGCTGATGATCGGCGATGCCCTCAGAGAGCTTGGTCCCGTCATGATCAGCGTCTCGGTCACCGGATCTGCCGGCCTTGGTATCTCCGAGAGGTTTGAGATCCCATTCGTGCAGGAGGTGATCGCATCTGCGGAGACCGTCAGGGAGCTTTACCCCGACGTGAGAACGCTCATCGACGTGGGCGGGGAGGATTCCAAGATGATCTTCTTCGACGACCGCATGAGGCCCGACATCAGGATGAACGGCAACTGCGCGGGAGGGACCGGAGCGTTCATAGATCAGATGGCGACCTTGCTTGATGTCCCCATAAGCGACCTCGAGACCCTCGCCAGGGCGCACAAGGACATACACCACATGGCCTCCCGATGCGGGGTATTCGCCAAGACGGACGTTCAGAGCCTTCTCAGCAGGGAGATATCAAAGGAGGACATCTCAGCCTCGATATTCCATGCCGTGGCAGTGCAGGTCATATCCACCCTTTCTCGCGGAGTGGATCCCAAACCGAGGGTCCTGTTCTGTGGTGGCCCTTTCACGTACCTTCCTTTCCTGAAGGAGTCGTTCATCAAGGTCCTGGGTATCGACCCATCCAATGTTGTCAAGCCGGACCATTCCGAGCTGATCCCCGCAATCGGTACCGCGCTTTTCGATGATCTCAAGAGGCTGGAGATGACCCTTGAAGGGTTCATGGACCTGCTCAAGGGCGGTGGTTCACAGAAAATTGAGATATCAAAAAGGCTTGATCCCCTGTTCAAGGATGATGGCGAGTACCGGACCTGGGAAGAGGGTAGGATGGTCCCCATCAAGCAGACGGTCTCCATTGGTGAACTGAATGGGAAAAGATGCTTTCTGGGGGTGGACTCAGGGTCCACCACCACCAAGGTCGTCCTGATAGACGGGCAGGGAAATATGGCCTATCGTTTCTACTCCAACAACCGGGGGGATCCCATTGGCGCCGTCAGGAGGGGACTTGAGGGGTTGAATGAACGACTTGAGAGCTCCGGGGTCCAGGTTGAGATCGGTGGAAGCAGTGTGACCGGATACGGGGAGGACCTGATCAAGGCGGCCTACGGAATGGATATCGGGATGGTGGAGACGCTGGCGCATTTCAGGGCGGCCAGGGAGTTCCTCTCCGACGTATCCTTTATACTGGACATCGGCGGCCAGGACATGAAGGCCATCTTCATCAGGGATGGGGTCATCAATAATATCGAGATCAACGAGGCGTGCTCATCGGGGTGTGGGTCTTTCATTGAGACCTTTGCCATGTCATTGGGCTATGAGGTGTCCGAGTTCGCAAGGTTGGCCTGTACGTCAACAGCGCCCACCGATCTGGGGACAAGATGTACGGTATTCATGAACTCGAAGGTAAAACAGTCGCAGAGGGAGGGTGCGTCCGTGGGGGAGATCTCCGCGGGGTTGGCATTTTCCGTCATCAAGAACTGCCTGTACAAGGTGCTCAAGATCAAGGATATCTCCGTCCTGGGAGACAAGATCGTGGTCCAGGGGGGGACGTTCAGGAACCCCGCGGTCCACAGGGCCTTCGAACTGATACTGGGGAAGCGGGTGATCTGCTCGGACGTTCCGGAGCTTATGGGCGCATACGGAGCCGCCCTCAGGGCAAAGGACATATCCTCCGACGAGCCCTCCACTTTCATCGGGTTGGACAGGCTGGTAAAGGCGCGGGATTACTCGAAGAAGTACATCAGGTGTCAGGGTTGCGATAACAACTGCATGGTCACCAGATTGACCTTCGAGAACGGTGAGATATTCTTCACGGGAAACAAGTGCGAGAGGATCTTCACCAACAGGGGAACCACGAACCGGATAGGAGAGAACGTACCTGACATTAAACTCCGGTTGCTCCTGGACCGAATGATGGTGCCCAAGGGTAAGCCGAAGCTGAGGATAGGCATACCCCGCGTCCTGAACATGTTCGAGAACTTCCCCTTCTGGAACACCCTGATGGTGGATTCCGGGTTCGAGGTGGTCCTCTCCCCCAGCTCACATGAGGGGTTGAGCGAGAAGGGGTCCAAGACGATCATGTCGGAGAACATCTGTTTCCCTGCCAAGCTCACCAACGGCCACATCATAGAGCTCATAGAGGAGGGAGTGGACCGCATTCTCTATCCGATGGTCATTTTCGAGGGGGTTGAATACGGGGATTCCCTCAACACGTTCAACTGCCCGATCGTTTCCGGCTATCCCGATGTGATAAGAAGCGCCATCGATCCCGAGGGGAAGCATCACGTGCCCTTCGATACGCCCCCGGTAACTTTCGACGATATCGGCCTTCTCAGGAGAAGCTGCTGGAAATACCTCAAGGGGCTGGGTGTGGATAGGAAGATATTCCTCGGGGCTTTCGACAATGCCGTCAAGGAGCAGAGGCGGTTCAAGGCGGACCTGCGAAAGAGGACGGGTGAGATCCTCGATGTGGCCGAGCGGGAGGGGCGTCTGGTCGTCCTTTTGCTGGGTCGTCCGTATCATATCGACCCCTTGATAAACCACAAGATCCCCGAGATGATCGCACAGCTCGGAGCGGATGTCATCACCGAGGATTCGATCCCTCACAAGGGTGACGAGGACCTGAGCAACGTGCAGGTCCTCACCCAGTGGAGCTATCCGAACAGGATATACAATGCGGTGAACTGGGCAAGAGAGA
>JAGLEG010000533.1 GCA_023145185.1 Thermoplasmata archaeon | reverse complement strand
ATGTCTCCATCCTCGGACGTATACACGTTTCCAATAACCATTCCATACGGATCTCTTGAACCCCTCCAATATAGGTTCCACTCGAATGACACGGCGGGTAACTGGGCAAATTCCAGTCAAAGTAATGTAACAGTTTACGACAATGACGGACCAACCTTTGGATCAGATTACACCTGGGCGTATTGCCTGACCGGAGATCCCATTCAATTTACAATCATTGCCCGGGACAATATTAAGATGGATAGGATGTTCCTTGAATACTGGTTCGGGGACGGGGCCCATCAGAACGTATCAATGGCCGGTAATGTGACCTACACCTATCAGTTAACCGTTCCTCCCGATTCCCTGGATGACCTTCACTATATCTTCCACTGCAATGACACCTCGGATAACTGGAACCGGACCATTGAGAAGATCGCGTACACAGAGGACGATGACAAGCCCAATTTCGGAGAAGAGCTGACCCCATCCATGGGAACGACAGGAGAGGTGATAGAGTTCCGTATCAATGTCACAGATAACATCGAGGTGGATTCGGTCAGAATGGTATACGAGATAAATAGCATAACCTATGACCCGGTTTCAATGGTAGAGGGTGATACGAACGAATATTCTTTGAAAGGACCCATCTCCATAGATGGCAGGAAATTCCTCGATTACTTCTCAAATGCTCTTGAGGAGATAACATACTACTTCATTGCAAATGATACAAGCGGCAACCAGAACACCACCAATGAGAGGATCATCACCGTTGTCGATAATGACAAACCCTATTTCGAAGGCGATCATTCAGGAACATCCCCTACAACAGGTGACCCTCACGTGTTCGCGATCGTGGTTAAGGACAATATTGATGTCGATGAGGTGACCGTGGAGTACTGGTTCGGAGAAGATGAACACCAGACCAAAACATTATCGATTGAATCCTACGATCATATCACATCAATTATCATCCCATCTGACAGCCTGGATCCACTGCATTATCTCTTCATCGCCAGGGATACATCCGGCAACCTTAACCAGACCCGGACCGCGACCCTCCCTGTGGAGGACAATGACTGCCCTTCCCTGACCCTTATCGTTCCGTCCGGTGATCCAACAACAGGAGATGTCTATCAGATCAGAGCAACCTCCTTTGATAACATCGGCGTCGATCGGTTGTTGATCAACTACTGGTTCGGATATGGTGGTATTATCAGTGACCTCATGGATCTCGATACGGAATATTATTACGATATCCCCATACCGACAGACTCCATTGACACCCTCAATATCAGGATCTCATCCAATGATCTGGCCGATAACTACAACAGCTCAGAAATATTGACATTTGAATTGGAAGATAACGACCCTCCGATATTTGGTGAGGATAGAACACCCACATCCATCTACACCGGTGAGACCATACTTTTCAGCATAGAGATAAATGATAACATCGATACAACACGGGCGAGGGTAAGCTACTGGTATGCGGATGAATCCCATGTCATTACCGATCTTTCCGGAAATGGACCCTATACCTTTTCCCTCCCGGTTGCTGAAGATGAGACGAGGACCATACACTATGATTTCGAAGCCTATGACGGGAACGAAAACATTGCTTACACTCAAAAGAAGGATATCCTGGTCCTGGATGGGGCCGATCCCGTTTTTGGAGTTGATCAATCGGACGAAGGCGGTTTCACGGGAAGTTCATTCACATTCAAGATGTGGGCCTCCGATAATATCAGGGTGGATCTCATCACGGTGGAATATTGGTTTGGCGATGGGGAACATGTGGTCGAACTGCAAACCGGCAAATCATTTGAAATGACCATCGATATCCCCATGGATTCCCGTCTCGACCTGTGTTACTTCTTCAGGGCTGTTGACACATCGGGTAGAGAGGTGATCACACGCACCACTAACATAGTTGTACGGGATAATGTGAAACCCAGCATCATCGAGGACCATACAGCAACAGAGTTCAAAGAAGGAAGGAACATAACGTTTCACATAGATGCGTTCGACAATATCGACATACTTGAGATATGGGTAACTTACGACTTTGGGTCCACCGCGACATGGGGAATGGAAATGCTGTTCGTGGAAGGATATTCGTACACACGTTCCATGCTGGTGAGAAGACCGAGGAACATATCCTACTACTTCACCATAGAGGATCTGTATGGAAATGAGTTCGTCTCGGAAACAAGGACCGTTCATGTCATCCCGATCATAGAAGAGGTCGAACCGGAACCTGAGATCAAGGATAAGGACGAAGATGTTTCTTACTGGATCTACATGCTTATCGCCATTATCATCATGATGATCGCAGGAGCCGTTTTCCTATTCCTTTTTTACAGGAACAAATTGGACTCCAACCTTGAGAACACCTATCGCATCGAGATAGATAACCTCAGAGGGAAGATAGGTGAAATCGAGAAGTTAGGCATGAACGCCATAAAGGAGAGACAGCTTCTTGCCGAAAAGGAGGAGCTTTTGGAGGCCTTCATCGGGAAGTGATGGATCTCACTTTTGATGGACTTACTGCATGGCTTATATAGTAGCACATGCTCATTAAGAACTGGTGTGGCAGAGGCCGTGAGGTTTTCCATTATGTGGAAACATCATTTACAAAGTGCGTCGTATCTGAACCGAGGTATGTTCCAGTGAGGAAAGGACCGGCGTCTTCAGTCTTGGGATTCTCAAACCAGAATTTTTGACACTTTTTTTCAGGTTTTAAAAAAATATATTGGTGATGCTTTGGGTGACGAGCTCTCTGCAGAGAAAAAAGGGTGGTGGAACAACACCGCGCTTATAATCGTTGTAGCGGTCGTGTCGGTCCTGTTGCTCATAATGGTCTCCTTTGGTTCCGTCATGTACCTGTGGATGGATGAGTTCAATGATCCATACTATTACGAGGAGCATCGGGCCCTGAACGTTGTTGTTGAGATCGATGCAGCTGGTGAACAGCTGGGTATCCTTGTCGTAAGCGGTATTGTATACTGGAACGAATACGTCGTAAAGGCTCAGAATAACTCCTACGAATCCTTCGTTCTTGAAACGTCAGATTACAGTTCCTCGGCAGGGGACACTGCGACCTTCATAGATCACGATTGGAACCCCGTCATTGGTGACATGTACAATATCAAGATCATCGAGGTTTACGATAACATGGTGGTCTGGGACAGGGATAACATCGCAAGGTAGACTCGGGTCTTGTGATCGTTCCTTGAAGAGGTAGAGTCGTCATTGGGTAAAACTGTCATACCTTGTCGTTCTTTACCCAATGATGATGTTCGCAGAGCCGAAGTTCGAAGGAACCGACTCTGCTTGAATATATGTGGCGAATACGTATCCATAATCCCGAAAATTAAGTATTCGACTATATAAGCCGGTGCCCCTGGGACCATTACGATCTCCAGTGGGCCCCACTCACAATTCACCCCCAGATCCATGAAAGTGAAAACTCTCATCACTTTTCCGTTTCAATCGTGTTATGGCCTTTTCATTAGCATCATATACAATAACCTAATCTACTTGAATAGCATATATTACTTAGCTGGGTGACATCAATGAGCATACTTACAGCCGTGGTACATAAGGAAGAAGATATGTACATAGCATAATGTCCTGAAGTAGGAACTGTTAGCCAGGGTGAGGATATCGAAACGGCAATTGAAAACCTCAAAGAAGCTACTGAACTCTATCTTGAGGAATTTCCTTTGGATCATGATCCAAAGACAGTTTTTGCAACTTTCGAGGTTATCAATGGCGCCAAAGCTTAGAGGGATTTCCGGCGAAAAGGTCGTTATAGTTGCGAACATAATATTCTAAACTTATAATCGATCAAGAGGAATCGATTCCTTCGTACTGCGATTCCTCTAACATTCTCAAAAGGAGTAATTGTAATATTTATTGAGTTTCATCCTTTTACGAATATGTTCGCAATCTACATGGCCAAGAAAAATAATCGTATCATAAGTTGTTTCTTGGACTATGAGATCCCTTGTAATCATTTTGGTTTCTCAATTTCCGGTCAAAAGGGAAGTCATGTCAGATTATCCAAAACCTCTCCGGAAGGAAAAGTTGGAACCGTTGTTCCGTTGCATAAGGAAGTGAAAATCGGCACTTTGAAAGGTGTTCTGAAGCTCGGAAAGGTAGATCGAAACGATTTTAAAAAATACCTTTAGATAACAGAGTTCGCCGAAGGGCATCCATAATCACAGTGACGGGTGTGCCCCACTCCTGAAGCGAGGAGGGTCACTTGCTGCTTTAATAAAATGTTAGTCAAATACTTAATCTTAATACTTTCAAGAACGTATTTGACACTGGTCGGAGGATTGCCCACGAAATATCTACGCAGTATGGTCCTCATCTCGGTATTATTTGGATCACTGCTGGTGATACCGTTCAATGCGTCAGAATTATCTCCGGAAGGTTATTTCCACAGGCCCCTAGTGGAGGCTTTT
>JAGLEG010000532.1 GCA_023145185.1 Thermoplasmata archaeon | reverse complement strand
AGTTGGATATGCCTGTCTGTGATATGCCGGGTTCCTCCATGATCACGGAAAGGATCCTCTGCTGGATCGCCGTCAGTGCGATCTTGAAATCCGTACTCTCGTCGAACAGGTAGAACCGTCGGAACTTTCCATCCTGGAGCGACCTGATATACTCGCCCTTCTCCAGAACGTTGAGGTGATGGGACATCACCCCCTGCTTGAGGCCCAGCATATCCGAGATGGCGCTGAAATGCACCCCTGGATCCTCTTTGACGATCTCGTATATCCTCTTCCTGTTGATGTGGTCCAGGGCGTTCTTCCTCTTTATGCGGCCGTATGCGAAGAGCACCATCATCGATAGCACGATGGCTGCGATGAAAAGGCCCAATATTAGCCAGATAACCCGGACCTCCTCGTCTTCCCCTGGAATTGGATCATTGAGTCCGGGCCTGGCGGATATCGATACAGCTCTTGTGGTGGTGGAGGTGGCGCCCTCGCTGTCCACCACGGTAACCGTTATGTTGTGCATCCCAACGGAGAGATTAACCAGGCTCATCGTGGCCCCAATGCCCATTAGCCCGTCCACATCCGAATACCATTCGAACGTGAGCACGTCATCCGGATCGATGTCCACGCTCAATGCGGTGAGGTTCTTTTGCGTTCCCTGGAAGAACGAGAAGATGCCCGTCTCGGATGTTATCTCCGGAACATTTGGAGCGTCGTTCACATCCTCGACATCCAGAAGCAGGGTGATCTTCCGGTCCTGGCCGTCGGCGGTCCCGTCGCTCACCCAGATCTGTATGGTGTGGGGCCCAACGTCCTCCTGGGTCGGCAGGAAGGAGATATCTCCTGTGATCGGGTCCAGAAGCAAGCTGTCGGGTGCGTTCTCGATACCGTACAGGAGGGCGTCGCCCAAACCGGCTTCAACGTCGTCATCGTGTGCGAATACCGTGAGGTTGAACCACTCCCCCTGCTTTGCCCTCTTATCTCCAGTAAGATCCACCACGTCCTCCAGAACCGGCGTGATCTCTCCCCCCTTGACGATATGCGTAATGTAAGGCTCGTCGTTCGTGTTCGTGATCTCTATCTCGATCTCTATCGAATCGCTGGCCCCTTCAAGGTCCGAGGCCGTCAGCGTTGCGTGAAGGTGCCCCACATCCACATCTGTGGGGAGGAAGGATATCAACGCTCTGGTGGTATCCTCCTCATCCCTGGTGATGGCCAGGCGGCCTCCGCTCAACGAATATGATATCGCATCCCCGTTGGTCATATCCGGGTCCTGCACGGTTACCGATATGTTGAACCACTCATCCTCCCTTGCTCCCTGGCTGCCCGGGAACGTTACCATCTCCCCGTCCATCACCTCGATATCTTCGATCATGACGATGGTGGGGGCATCGTTCTCCGGTGTGATCTCTATCGAGAACAGGTTGCTGAGCGCCTCCAACCTATGGAGCTCCGGTGAATATCCTTCAATGCCCCGGTCCACGGCCTTGACCTGGAACTCAAGGGAGCCGAACCAGTTCTCCTTGAGCTGATACACATCCAGGTAGTGGCCATCAACCGCCGCAGAGATCAGATAAGGGTCCTCCTGGTAGGTGACCTCGAATATCAGGTTCCCGTCGTCCCTGTCATCGGTGAAGAACTCCTCCAGATCGATAAGATCGCCCCCTCCTTCGCTGTCCTCGGGGAAGCTGAACAGATCTGACGGGATCCCGCCCGGGACAAGTTCGGGGGGGGCGTTGGGAGTTATTACATTTGGCCCGTCAAGGTGGCCGCTGGATGGGAACCTCGCCTCCGCCCTGCTGTCATTGAACAGGAAGTAGAACTGATGGTCCCCGGCAGGGAGGGAGGTGGTGTAGGTGAAAAGGGCGCCGCCGTCGTACGAGGTCGCCGTACTGCTCATCACGTGAGGCGTTCCATCGATCACCACTCTGGCCATCCCGGGCGGGTCGTTGTCGCCGTCGGTGTATATCACCGAATATTCGAACGTCCCCGTTGTGAGGTCCTCATCTGGCGTCACACCGCCGTTTCCCAACGTCGGCTCCAGGTTGGTATTATCCTCCCAGAGGTTAGATGAGTGTATGTCCGCCCAGGTGCTCGGATCGTCTGAAATGGCTCCGGATGGCCAGGCCCCTAAATTCATTCCCACGTCCCTGATCACGAAGGAGATCCCGACCGTCTTCGCCTCACCCGGCGTGATCCCCAGTTTGGATAGTGCAATACCAAATTCGACTATGTCTGTCGTGCCTCCTTTCGAGGACCAGTTGCTCTGTGTGGATGCGATCCAATAATCACCGTCACCTACCCTTTCCGATTCGGAAAGCGAGGTATGAAGTTTGAGATCATCCGTTCCCGGGGCGGTGGTGCCGTCGTTTTCCGGGTCCAGACAGATATCTATCAACAGCTTGTTCTGGTCATCATCGTGTACGAATGCGATCAGCAGGTCGGTGTCGTTGAACTTGTAGAAGACCGTGACCGTATCAGATAAAATGGGGACCAGAATGAAGTTTGCATCGGTCCATTCCGACGCTCCGATCACGCCGTCGATCGTCACGTCGTTCTTACTGTACGGGGCATCTATCGTATCTCCCGAGTGCCTTGTTCGATCATCAAGCTCCTTACCGACAGCCCCCTGATATCCAATGGTCATCATTGAAGAACAGAGGATGATCAATGCGCATATCGGTACAATAATTCCGGATCTCACGGTATCACCAATGCCTTTGTGGGGGATAATAGGATTTCCCCCGTGCGATGTGAGAAAATAGTGGAGTGAATATAATAAGGGGTTTGGGGGGGTTTTCTTATTATTATTTAAAGTCCTTGGTAACTTAAGATATCAGCAGCAACATTGGGGAGATGTGCT
>JAGLEG010000531.1 GCA_023145185.1 Thermoplasmata archaeon | reverse complement strand
CAGGTTGATCAGGTAGGAATCGTGGCAGACGAGCGGATAGAGCCCGCTCCCGCGCATCGCGGTCTTGAACGCGTCAACCTCCTCGTCCTTCAGCGGTGGTGACCTCCACTGCCTCTGGTTCTTGGAGAAGATCTGGAGAGTATCCAGTTTCAGCTCCAGGGCTCTTTCGATGCTGAGGGGCAGTCCTCCGGCTATGCTCATATGGGCTCCAAATCTTCCCATGGGCTATCCTCCGAAATGGCCTGATCAGGCTTCCTCGAACATATCCTTGCCAACGCCGCAGATCGGGCAGAGCCAATCCTCCGGCAGGTCCGCGAACTCGACGCCCGGATCCACCCCTCCGTCAGGGTCGCCTTTTACAGGGTCGTAAATATAACCACATGCTATGCATTTCCATAGTCCCATTTAACACACCTCCGATTCGATCTGATCCGTAGGTGGATGATCTACCGACTTGATATTATAGTTGCGAACATTAATCCCTTTTCCCTATAATCAATGTTCGCAATCTACGTGGCCAAAACGCACAATAGTATCATAGCTTACGTTTTGGACCATGTTTATCCCGAAGGTGGGTCGGGGCCATGCGTGACAGGACATTTTCCAGGTTCTTCACGTTATCGTAATTCTCCATTATCCCCTCCCACAGGAGAGGCTCTTTCTCCATGGATCTGACGAAGGCCGTAACGGCGGGGACCGCCCTGATGAGGTTGTCCACGATGGTGATATCGGCCGACCTTGCGGTCCTGGAGAGGGGGTTCAGGTCTATCGTGATCACCCTCTTACCCATATCCTTCAACGCCTGACATCGGTCCCCGTCCTCCAGGGGGACAAGAACGACATCCGCCGTGAAAATGCCCTCATTGGTACACATCGCACGGGCATGGTCCAGGCCGGGGATGTTCCTGTCCGGTCTCTCCCCAAACACCTTTCTGCACCCCACGTCCCGCATCCTGTCAGCAAGCGCGGACACCCTCTCTTTGGTCCTGTGGAATATGTTGATCTCCACCGGGCACTCCAGCGCATCCGAAAGCAGCTTTATTTCCTCCGGCACAAGCGCCCCCACGTTCCCGTTGACGGAGATCACCGGATGCTCGGCCGACAGGAGCATCGCAGCGCTTACCCTCTCCGCAAGGCTCCCCTCCTCCGTGGTCCTCTCCCCCAGGAGATAATCGAACGCCTCCCCCCTGCCGTGGGCGATCAGCCCCTGTGTGGCCACCAAACCCTCCTCCCACCCCTTCACCAGCTTGTCTCTCGTCATCAGGGATGTGTAACGGGGGTGGCTTTCGGGTGGTTCCATGGAAATCGCTCCTTGTGACCCAAAAGGCTTCTTTACTTTATTTCCTTTCCACCCATATGATCCGAAGATACCTGGAACTCTCCGTTCAGGCGTTCATCAATGCCACGGAGGATGCCGAGAAGGTGATGGAGGCGCTGACAAACCTGCTCGGCGAGGAGCTGCCCAAGGATGTGGAGGCTGAGGAGCTGGAGGGAGTTTACAAGAACCCCATAACGCTGGTGAGGATAAGATACAGGAGGGAGCGGGACATCTCCCGGATCCTGTCCAGATGGAACGGCATGCCCTTCTGGAATGGGGCGATGGAGAGGGTGGAGGAGAGGCTGGACGATGGCCTTGACATGCACGTCAAGGTGGACAAGGGTTCAGCATACCGGGGCGATATCGAGCTCTGGCGAAAGGGCGGGTCCATTGCGATAACGTTGAAGGTGGCAACGTATCCGTCCTCAAGGGAGAGGACACTGAAGATCTTGAGGGAGGGGCCCCTGTAGTAAGCAATATCCCAAAAGGTGGGAAAACGGTATTATACACTTTGTACCATTCCATCTCAGTTCAGAGTACAACATATGGGTACCATGGACCGAAATAGGTGATCATTATGGCCGACCCCAAGGATAAGAGCGAGGATGAGGGCACGATCGTGGAGAAGGAGGAGCTGGTGGAGTTCCTGACGTCTTCCAGCAAGGTCAGGAGAGGTCTTGCCGAGTCTATATACGACCAGGGTTTGAACACCTGGGAGCTTCTCGTGGATGGAGACGAGGAGTATTTCACCTCCTTCAAGGGCGTGGGAAAGAAGACCGCCCAGGAGCTGATAATAATTGGCGGCCAGAAGAAAGAGGATATATCCAAGCCTCCGGAACCTGCGAGGGATATCAGGGAGGTTCTGTCCGAAGTACCCAGGGTATACCAGAACGTGATCGACAGCCTGATAGATGCGGGTTTCGATGATGTTTACAAGGTGTCCGCGGTCGACCCCTCCGAGCTGAGGGAGGTTCAAGGGGTGGGCCCCAAGCTGTCCGAGAAGATCGTGGAGGTGTGCAGGGAGGAGGCGGAAGAACACCCACAAAGCGTCGCAGGCGTCGAGGAGGCGATGTCCCTGCCCGCGGACGAGGATGCCCCAGCCGAGAAAGGGGAGGGGTTCCTGAGCAAATTAATTGGCAAGATCAAGGGGTTCTTCTCGACGGAGAAGGATACACCATCCACACCGGAGGCCACGGTCGAGGAGACCACCGAAGAGGAAGGGGATAAGGAACCGGAGGAGGTTCCTTCGGAAGAGGAGCCTTCAGAAGGCGAGAAGGAGTCGG
>JAGLEG010000530.1 GCA_023145185.1 Thermoplasmata archaeon | reverse complement strand
AGATATCCCCTGGCGATATGCGAGCGGTTGCCATCCCTGGCAGTTATAACCTCAGCCTCTCGGCGATGGGCTATTTCCCAATAGCAGGATACGGGATCGAGATCGGCCATCTGGAATGGACCAACGTCACCATCGAGCTCGACCTGATCCCCCCGGAGGTCACCCCATACTGCAACGTGACCATAACGGTGCACGATCAAGATGGCGACCCCATCCCGAATGGTATCGTGGAGATCAATGGCAACATCACGATCACAGATGATCAGGGCAGGGTGGTATTGGTCCTTCTCTCCAACAGCACCTACATGATCAATTTCTCAAGTACGGGTTATATCTCGGAATCTACCCTTCTGAAGGTCCCACTGGCCGCAGAAGATATAGAGAGGAGCTTTGAGCTGGAAGGGGAGGAGATGTCAAACCCCCCAAGCGGATCGAATGAAGGTGGATGGAACTGGTGGATCATCCTGATCATAGCCGTCGTATCTTTGCTCCTTTTCCTGCTTCTTCTGCTATTGTTCCTGGTCCGGAGGAGAAAACACTCCGATGATGAGAGTTGGGGGGACAAAGAGGACGATGAGGAACAGGACCTGGATGTGGAGGAGGGCGCGCTTTCCGAGGAATGGGGCGTCCAGGCGACACCGGCCGTTGTGGTTGTGGAGGAGGATGCTCCGAAGGTAATGGTCGAGGAGTGATCGCGGACCTCTGAAATGATGTCGTAGACGAATGCGAAGTGCTGATATACTGACACACCTATCTTATTATTGAAAATATAGATCTGAGGGAAATGATATGCTACCTAATATCATTCTAAATAAAGCTGTAAGTGTAAATGGAAGGATCGATGGATTCGAACGCAGTCTGGAAGTTGAGCTCAGAATATACCAACAGGCCATGTTCGATTCCTATCTCGCCGACGTCCATTCGCTGAAAAGGTTCTCGGAGATGGTACCTGACGATGAACTTGAACAGGCGCCTCCCGACTTTCAGGGCCAGGAGGATCCCCGGGCGAGGCTGGTCCTGATCGATCCGGAGGGGAAAATGGACACCTGGGATAGGATAAGCAAGATCCCTTCTTGGGGCAAGAGGTTCGCACTTGTAACAAAGAGCACCCCTTCGTCTTATATTGAAGAGCTGAAAAGATATTCTGTTGAATGCATTACCTCAGGAGAAGATAAGGTCGATATGGTAGGGGCTCTCGAGGAACTCTATGATAAGTTCAAATGCAGGAGAATGCTGCTGGATGTGGAAGGGAGCGTCAGCGGGGAGCTTTTCAAGGAGGGATTGGTGGATGAGGTCAACCTGATCGTGTATCCCTGTCTTGTTGATGATGAAAAGGGACATTACCTTGACCTCACGGAACTCTCGGACCGTGACGCCCCTATCAAACTGTGTCTAAGAAAGTACTGGTCAGAGTATGAAAGACATCTATGGCTCCGATACAGCGTCTTGAAATGGACACCAAAACCGGGGACATTCGGCCCTGATGATGAGGAGAAGATGAGGGAGGTCCTTCAAAGCATCGGCTCCGAGAGAGAGCTATTTGATCATACAGTTGAGATCATGAACTTCGTCGAAAACATCTTCATTGCGACGCTCAGCACCATCAAAGACCTGGAGAGTGAATCTCTCTCTCCGAAGGAGCTCATGAAGAGGGTGCCTGTGCTCATGGAAAGAGCAGAACTTCTAAATGGTGTGGTTGATAAGGAGTTGAAAAGGATCGGTCAACTTCCCAGTAAACTGAGTATTGCGGAAAAATTTAACATAGAGTTGTATGAGCTCATGGATCCATACGGTAGAGAGATCCAGGATCAATGTAAGAAAATGGGGGTCAGGCTCCCCTATATGTGATGAACGCCAATCCATCAAGATCTCAACCAATGGTCCAAAACGGAACTTATGATAAGATCATACGTTTTGGCCACGTATGTAC
>JAGLEG010000053.1 GCA_023145185.1 Thermoplasmata archaeon | reverse complement strand
TGGGAATGCAACTCATGCGGAGAGATCTTAACACCTGATGCATACGTGTGCCCCAAATGTTTCTCGGTGGTTGAACCAGACTCCAACAGATGTGACAGCTGTGCGACAACATATTGGAGCCCGATCCAGCTTGATGAGAAGACACTGCAGAAAAAAAGAAACCGGTTCAAGAACGAGGAAGAACCACACGAGAAAGAGGAAGAGCATATCCAACCAAGAAGAAGATAGGAATGCATTAATTGGTAGACCTATACTCGATACAGGCAGGTCACTTAACCATAATATCAAGGGCGATCATGCTTTGAGTGGGAGAGTAATTGTGGACATCTCTTGAGCCTATTATCTCCAGTTTTTTTCCACTGGATCTTCCAGAATCGATTATACGATCTACTGTATCGAGTATCGAAGATCGATCCATCACGGAATACAGGTGGATGTATCCTCCAGTGTGTAGTACATCCAGAGCAATAGATATGAACTCCATGGATGAGTGGGGTAGGTTCATGATCACCCTATCCTGCCTATCCAAAGAGGGTACGATATCAGATGAGTCGCCCATTAATGCTGTAACATTATCATCCAATCCGTTAAGTGATATGTTCATTTTGAAGTAATAATGGCAGGATGGATTGATGTCTATCCCAATAACCTCCCTGGGGGTGCCATGTCTTGCGATATTGAGAGAGAAAGGTCCAACACCTGAAAACATGTCAAGAACCCTCTCATTTTTAACAATAGTGGCGATCCTCATTCTCTCCGTGGCCAGCCTGGGGGAGAAATACACCTTTGATGGATCCAGTTTGAACCTGAGATTGTTCTCAAGGTGCATGGTTTCGAGATCATCAGATCCAATGATAACATCCAGATCTCTGACCCTGAACTCCCCTTTAACACCATTATCAATGGCGACCTTTGTTATGTTTTTATTTACCTCGATGATAGACGAAGCGATCTTTTCCCTGTATGGAATAAGCTTGCGGTTCAATTTTATGATACATACATCGCCCAGGATATCGTAGGAAGAGGGAAGTAGTTTTTTTAAAGAGTGGTCTATGTCGATCAACTCCTTGTAGCTCTTGGGCCTTTGATCAAGAAAGTCGACGTCCATATCAATTATTTCAAATGTTTTTCGAAGTACCAAGAGATCGGAATGGTCAACACCTTCCTTAATCGGTATCATTATATGATATTTATCAGAAATGATCCTCATGCCTATGCTCAGGAGGTCATTCTCGATCATTTTCCTGCGTACCAATTCGCCCATTTCTTTTGGCACCTTGATACCTTTGACCCTCATATGTATGCCAATCATATCATGGTTAATATTTTTACCCTCATTGATCCAAAAAGAACCTTCGGAACATATTATGTAATAATTATGATATTATGGAATATAATGCTATCAAGTTTATTATATTCTACCATAATGGCCGAAATATGATGTAATATGGCAATAGTAATTCATTTTTATATTAATATTACCTACGACGATGGTAGTAAATATTATCTATTACCTTGATAGATAGACCAACAAGATTTCTGGGGGCTATGTTATGGCTGATGTGCTGAATCCATTAAGAGAAGATATATCTTCAAAACTGCTTGAGAATAAGGGTTTTAAAAATATATATCATATGTTCCAGGGGAGTTTGAAGGATGATCCTGATAAGAATTGTACTCTATACAAAATAAAGAAAGGACATTGGGGTTCATTCACGTACAAGGAGATCGATAAGAGCATCTTCGACACCGCATCAGCACTACTGGCTTTGGGAATGAATAAGGGGGATCGGGTATCCATAGCCACCAATAATAGATATGAGTGGCTTATGATCGATCTCGGCATTCATAAATTGGGTTGTATAAACGTAAGCAATTACGTAACACCAGACCCAGAAAAACTTGTAGGGTCCGAGGTCTCATTTAATATCAATAACTCAAGGGCAAGACTACTGTTCGTTGAAGGGAAATATGCAAAACAGATCATAGGGATGAAGGATAATGGAGAGATGCCAACAATTGAGAAGATCATAGTCCTGGATGATGAAATTTCATACAAGGGCAGATCTGACACTTTATCATTTACTGATTTCCTGAAACTTGGGAAGAATAGCCATAAACTTCTTGACAACTATAAAGAAGAGGTTGGTTTGAACGACATAGCCACAATAATATATACTTCCGGGTCCACAGGAGTGCCCAAAGGAGTTATGTTGACCCATGGTAACATGTTGGCAAATGTTGAAAATATTCTGGATATGGTAGACCTTAAACATTCAGATACTGAGCTGAGCTTTTTGCCGTTGGCTCATGTATTCGAGAGGATCATTGGATATTTGATAATTCGCGTAGGCGGAACGATAGGTTATGCTGAATCGATCGAGACCATTGCTGACGATGCTCTATTTGTAAAACCCACCGTATTTCCCGCTGTTCCCCGGGTATTCGAGAAATTCAAGGCCAAGGTTGAGAATAACGCGACAACAAAAGGGGGGCTGTCTCACAAGATATTCAACTGGTCGATCAAGGTTGGTCGTGAATATGCTGAGGGGAAAAACGATCTGTTCTCGACATTGAAATATAAGATCGCAAATAAATTGGTATTCCAGAAGGTTGGTAATAAACTGGGAGGACACATCAGGTTCTTCGTATCATCATCCGCTCCGTTGTCACATGATACAGGAATGTTCTTCAAATCCATGAACTTCGAAATACTGGAAGCATACGGTATGACGGAGGCAGGTCCGCTGATAACTGTAAACAAGAATGGAAGAAGCAGGTTGGGCACTGTCGGTGAGATCCCACCAGAGGTGTATCTAAAGATCGCAAAAGATGGCGAGATATTGATCAAAGGTCCATCAATAATGAAGGGTTTTTGGGAGAGACCCGATGCAGATAAGGAATCTTTCATGAACGGATGGTTCGCCACTGGTGACATGGGAGAGCTTAGCGAAGATGGATACCTTACAATAACAGATAGAAAGAAGAACCTTTTAAAAACATCCAATGGTAAATACATACCACCAGCCCCTATAGAAGATAAATTGGTTTCAAACGAATTTATCATACAGGCGATGGTAATTGGAGACAAACGACCTCACTGTTCAGCAATAATAATCCCTGATTTCAAAAGGCTTGAGGATTATGCACAGAAAAATAACCTACATTATTCAAATTATGGGGATCTCGTAAATGAGGAATCAGTAATTGACTTCTATAGTTCCATAGTCAGAGAGGCTACCGAGAACCTTGCACACCATGAACAACCAAAAAAGGTAATATTGGGCCCAAAGGAGTGGACATGGGAAAGTGGAGAACTAACCCCTACACAGAAAGTGAAAAGGAGTGTTATTAAAAATTTGTTCAAGAAAGATATTGAAAATTTATACAGTTGAACGTTTTCACGCCTTGGATCTTATAATATCAACGACCTCGAAGGGTTGCAATTCCGTTATGTCGAGCTTTACCGAGGGGATCCTGTTGATCCATTTCATCTGGCTTTTGAATAAGCGGAGATGTGAATCAAAAACCCTGTTCCTTACGTCATCGAGCGATGATTTTCCCTCGATATAAGACAATATTTGATCATAACCCAGCGATTCAAAAGCGGGTTCGTCACCCGTCGCCCCTTGATCTATCAGATATTCAACTTCCTCTACCCATCCATTTAGGAGCATATGGTCTACCCTTTCCATTATACGTTTGCTGATATCTTCAATATTTCGATACAGGAAGTATACTCCCTTGACACCGGTAAGTGGCTTGATCGGCTCTTTAGTATCATTTCCTCTTGCGATCTCGATAGACCGAATTATCCTTTTGAGATTATTTGGATGAACCTCATTTCCCAATTCTGGGTCCATTTTTTTTAGTAATGAATGAAGTTGTGAATTTCCCTCATTGATCCTTAGGGATTCCAGTTCTTTACGTAATTTATGATCTGGAGGGGGAAGACCATCGATTCCTTTTATCAACCTCTCAATATAGAGCATGGTGCCACCGCAGATTATAATACACTTACCCCTTGACCTTATATCATCCACAATATTGTTCAATTCAGTGAGGTAATCATAAAGTCGATATCGCTCATTCAATTCAAGGAAGCCCACCATATGGGTTTCTGTCGAATCATCTATTGTATACGCACCAGTGCCGATCTTCAGATCCTTGTAAATCACCCTTGAGTCTGCTGAAATTATCTCCCCGTTCATCTCAATAGAGAGCAATTGTGCGATATCGGTCTTACCTCCTGCCGTGGGTCCCGTAATAATATAAATATCCTTATTTTCGGATAATACATCCAGGGCATCCATATCGAACTTCTCCTATGACTTCCTCATGATAATCACCGATTGATAATATGTCGT
>JAGLEG010000529.1 GCA_023145185.1 Thermoplasmata archaeon | reverse complement strand
GGTGAGACCCAGGACATCACCATTGCGGCAGCAAGGTCCTCACTGATACCAACTAGGGGCGTCCTGAATACCGGCGAGGACCACGTATGGCCCGAGTTCTGGGAGAGAGGATGGCACCAATGGGACAACCTATGGTCCGACGCGGGAACCGTAATAGATAACTTCGGCTACTATGACGCCGACTTCCCCGGAAGCTGGGGAAAAGAGCTCACCACGGTCTTCTCCTGGCGTGGGGACGATTACGTTGAGACCGTAACGAGCAGTTACTCCGACACGGCGCTGTTCAAGGCGAAGGTGCTGGACGCTTCGGGCAGGCCTGTGGACGGGGCAAGGGTGATCCTCGCCACCGAGAACATCTACGACCCACAGTACCTCTCCATATCCACTTGGGGGCACACGGATGGTAACGGCGAGGTGACCTTCGAGATAGGGGACAGCAGGAACTACTGGACCCAGGCCTCATGTGGTCTTGGAGCCGACCCCGCCGACAGCGGGGGAAACATGCAGGTCAACCAGATCATCACGGACAGCCAGACCGGAAGCACCTACTCCCACACGTTCAACATGCCTCTGAGCATAGATCGTCCGGCCTCATCTCAGGCTGCGGAACCCCTGGAGGATGGGGAACACCTGCTGCAGATGGCGTTCGACGTGGAGGCCTCATTCCTCCACGGAAAGAACTTCTACACCGGGAACACGTTCTCGTATCAAACCGACTCGGGCGATCTGGACCTCTACTTCGTTGACGATCAGAACCATCAGAACTTCCTGCTGGGGAACTCATTTACCGCATACAACATCTCCGAGGAGATCGCCTCCGGCACCCTCACCACGTTCCTCACCGAGGAAGGGGGATACGTCATCCTCTCAAACAAAGGATGCCTGAACACCGAGAGGATGGTCTCCATCGACGTCTCGGTGTACTCCCTCCCCACCGCCCTGATAACCTCTCCTTCTGACGGGGTCCGGATAACGCACACGGAGGATCTCGAGTTCACAGGTGTGGCCCACTCCAATCCCGGACTGGAAAAGGTGCAGTGGCGCGTCAACGGCGGCGATTGGATGGATACTGTCGACCTCTCCGGGGATTGGACCGGCT
>JAGLEG010000528.1 GCA_023145185.1 Thermoplasmata archaeon | reverse complement strand
CGGAAGAAATACACCGTGGCAGCGATGGATAAACTTGATGGTAATACCCGCATCTACGTGCATTTCCCCTTCGAGGATTTCCTTGAGGGAGAGAATAACGTGATCCAGTTCAGGTCTAAGGATATTGCGGGCAACGGCAAGTCTGAAGATTACCCTGGTTTTACCTTGTCTCCATTGTTCAAGGTCTTGGTAAACACCATCCCTACTGCAGTTATCACCTCACCTGTCGAGGGAGAGGAGTTCATGCTTGGTGAACTGATAACATTTGACGGTTCGGGATCCTTCGACAGCGATAAGGATTCTGACCTGAGGTTCCAATGGGATCAGGTCGTGGGTAATGGCACAAAGATACTTGGAGACGGCATGATACTTGAGAACAAGAGGTTCCAGACCATCGGCACGATCCGTATCGTCCTCTACGTGGGGGATTCTATCCACAGGTACAATGAGCTCACCGGCGAAGACCGCAGGGCGGTCACCTACGTGAACATCATCATTAAGGCGATACTAGTTCCACCAAAGGGAACGGATGATGATTATATGGGTGAAGGAAACCCCAGGGGAGATGGTATGGATGATAACTGGGAATGGCTTCATCAGTTGAACTGGGAGAGGGATGATTCGGATGAGGATCCTGATAATGACGGGTACACGAACTACGATGAGTACCTTGGTATCGATAAGCTCTACAGATGGGATCAGGATGATAATGATGATACCGATCCGAGGAACCCGAGGGATAGGCCTTCGACATTTGGTGAGGTTCCAGGTGATGTGGTGAAGGAAGCCCCATTCCAGATATGGGTTTATCTGCTGGTATTGATGGTTGCGATAATCATCACAGCCCTTATCGTGCTTATTGGATACATGAGGGCACACAAGGGTGAGGAGGGTGAGGAGAGGGAGGAAGCTGAGGAGGAGGCCATGTTGGCAACTCCCCAGATCGAGATCCCATCCATGCCCATGGGACCTGCAGGAGTGCCGATGGTGGACACATCCACACCTGCCCTTCCGGCTCCCGAGGGAGCGGCACCGGGACCTCAGCCTGCTGAGCCTATGTCAGCCCAACCAATGCAGTGACGAAGTTCCAAAAAGTATACGGGGCAAACCGTGATCGGTTTGCCCCTTTTTTAATTTAAGAGATAAGCAATATCTAAGTTTAAATTAAAAACAGAACGAATCTCTGATCCGTCAACTGTTTGCCTGCTTAAGAGGCAATCAAAAATTCAACCTAACAGGAAATATAATCAATGTAGAATAATCTGTTTTTTTATTTATTTTCATGTGGGTGAAAGAATAGTTTTTATATCACGACCCTGTATAAGAAAATATCAGGAATGGGATATTCTTATAGGTGAGGTATTGATATTACTGTAGATACGGGGGACAGAAAAGGATGGGATTTTTCGATGCATTGATGAAAGGCCTGAAGGGCCTGTTTCGGAAGAAGCAGATGTCCATCGGGATATATGGGCCTCCCAATGCCGGGAAGACCACCCTGGCCAACAGGATCTCCAGAGATTGGACCGGAAAACCACTGGGGAAAGCCTCCGATATCCCACATGAGACGAGGAAGGCAAAGGAGAGAAAAGAGGTTATTATCAAAGCTGCGGGGTCAAAGATCAATTTCAATATAATCGATACTCCTGGCATCGCCACAAAGATAGATTTCCACAACTTCGTTGAGGACCATGGGATGAGCAAGACGGAGGCGAGGAACCGCGCAAAACAGGCCACAGAGGGTGTGATCGAGGCGATCAAATGGTTGGATCGGGTCGATGGGGTACTGCTGGTGATGGATGCGGCCCAGGACCCGTTCAATCAGGTAAACGTAACACTTCTGGGCAATCTGGAGGCAAGAAAACTTCCAACTGTGATAATTGCGAACAAGATAGATCTGGAGGAGGCGTCGCCTGCGACCATCAGGGATGCTTTCCCCCAACACGCTACAATACCGATATCAGCACTGTCGGGATATGGAATGGATAACCTGTATAAGGCGATGATAAAATATTTCGGATAGATGGTGGAGATGGTGATGAAGAGGGTCTTGAAGGAAGGGGAGAGAAAGGGGATATCCATCAATTTGATCTCTACCGAAAAACTGGATGAACTGGGCTCGGAAAAGATAAGGTTCATCCTGGATCAGGTCAAGGAGGGGAGGGTGTTGGTTCTTGAAAAAGGCCTTTCACCTTCGGAGGAACTGGATCTGATCAGGATCACCATGTCTGAGATAGATCACGATTCGTTCATCGGTGTGGAGACACCTGGATTCACGGGGAATATAGTTAAACTGGGACTACTGCAAAGGCTGCTTGGGCGTGCCCCACCGCCGAGGATGATGGTGGTGGGTCCAGCACATCTTCTAAAGACGATAAAGAAGGACGGCAGAACCATACAGGCGATGATCCTGACCAGGGATGAACGTGAAGAAAACGAGGAAGATATTGAGGATATTGCAGGGGAAGAACCGAAAGGTTCTCTTGGAGGGTCGGGGGAGGAGTAGTTTCGGATAGGAGAAAAATATGCCACACCAATGTCTCAACTGCGGACAGCTGATACCGAAGGGATCGGATGAGATCCTCAGAGGATGTTCAGCCTGTGGTGGCAAGAAATTCATGTTCGTCGACAAGCCCCTTCCTGCTCCCAGAAGGGAGGAGCTGAAGCAGAAGGCTGATGAGGTCAGGGATGAGATACTGCGGAAAGTGGATCAGAACCTTTTGGACATATTGAAGGAGAAGGGCATTCAGGGTATCAATGAGGGTGAGGTCACTCCCGAGGAGGACCTTGGTGAGGATTGGATAAGATTCCGACCCGGGGAGGATATTCCAAAAGTTGGGTCCAAGGAGAGTTCTGACACCAGGAAGCCTTCAGCCCAGGATCTGATATCCAGGTTTGATGAGGAGATCCAGGAGAGGGGAATGGCCTCAAAGAAAAAGTCAAAACCTCCCATGAGAGAAAAGAAGGGAAAGAGGCCAAAACGCCCAAAGGGAAAGATGCCCAAAGGGATAAAAGAGGAACATGTCGATGTGATCAATATAGTTGAGAATGGGGTTTACGAGATAAATCTGGAGAGCCTACTGGATGACAGCCCCATCGTGGTTCAGAAGGATGGAAGCTATCTGATCCATTTACCCTCACTTTTCAATTTAAAGAAGAAGAAAACCAAATGAACCCGATCGATCTCAGACTTTTACGAATTCGGATATCTTCCTTGCAATGGTAGGGGTTATCCCCTGAAGCTTCACCAGCTCGAACGGTGATACATCCTTGAGTTTTTCCAGCGAACCATATCCTGCTTCCATCAATGCCTTTGCCTTGACCTCATTGATGCCGGGGAGCTCTTGCAGGGACTTGAGGGCCTCCGCCTTATCGTCCACCCTTTCGAATGTGGTCTCCTCAGGTTCGATCTCCTTCACGGGGGTCTCCTCTACCTTTTCCGATCCGGGCCTGATCCTCTCGAGCTCGTAATTGGTTGATGAGATGGATGAGAACCGTCCGATCATCTTCTGCCTGAGCTCCAACAACGTGGGGATCTCGGAAAGGGGCATCAGGTTGGACTTGAACCATTGATCCCTCTCCTCCACGCCTTTTCTAAGCGAGTCAACCTCGATCTCCAGGTCCTCGGTTATACGGTAGAGCTTCCTGTAACGAGACCTCTCCTTCTCCAGGTCGGAAAGCTGATCCTCGTACCTGATCTTGAGGTCTTCCACCTGGTTCTGAAGCGATGACCTCTGGATGTCCAGTTTCCTGTTATCGGTATCCCTGCTCTCAATAAGTTCACGCAGGGTCAAGACTATACGATCCTTCTCCCTGGCCTTGTCGTTGAGCTCCTTGATACTCGCCAGCGTGTACTTGTTCTCCTTATCAAGGGCCTCATAAGCGTCCCATAGTTTGGCCAGCCTTCCCTTGGCCATATTCAGCTCATCTTCCGACATGGGTTTTCCTCCGTATCACTATCTAACTTGCCCGTTTCAGGCGGAGAATGTGAACATCTATATTAAATCGTTCTCATCAAAGGCCCTGCCATCAGGACCGGATCGGCCTATAACAGCCCTATAAAGCATTCGTATTATTATAAATAACCCTTCACGTAGTGAAATATACAAAATTATAGAGAATATGATTATATCAAGGGAGGATAATATACATTGAGCATACGAACAGGGTGAAGTGAAATGTCGAGAGTAGAATTAACCCGGGGTCACCATACAGGAGGGAAGTTGATACTCTCTTTTGTACTGCTGTTCTTGATAAGTGCTGGCGGTAACGCTGTAACAGGTGGTTCGATCTGGTCAAATGATCCAGGTCCAGATCCTGATACCCGGGACGTGGATATGATCTACTGGCCTTTCATTGGAGGTGGTTCCACACATGAGGGAGAGGGGACGACGTCGGGAAGGGGTATCGGAGAACCCGCCGTGAACTGGACGATAACGGGTGGAACCAACGGCCTCGGGGCTGTGGGTTCCGGCATGACCAACCTCATCGAATTTGATGCAATTCCGGAGTCCGATGTTTTCGGTATTGTGGATTCCAATGGCACCCACGTAAGGATGGTGGATGGGGATGGGGGGGAGATAATGTGGGAGGTGGACCTCAGGGATATCGACAGTTCATTGACCAACTTCATGACGGTATCTCCGGCCCTTGTGGACATCGATGACGACCTCGCTCCCGAGGTGGTTGCATGTTTTACCGATACACCGCTCCAGGGGCACATCGCGATGTTCAGACCCAACGTAACGTTGGAAGCGTCAGGATATCGCTGGAAGGTATCGGCTTATGAAGAGGATATGCTGTGGAACATCTCGCTCCCCACCCAGGGTGCGATCCGATGGTCTTCCCCCATCGCCCACGATCTCGACGCTGATGGTGTGGAGGATATCATCGTGGGAGTGGGCAACAGGCTCTATGGGATCGATGGGGCCGACGGTTCCCAGCTGTGGAACTACTCCATTGGAAGCAGCGATGAGATCCTCTCTCCGCCAGCGATATATGACAGCACGGGGGAGATAAAGAGGATCGTGGTAAATTCCCTCTCCTCCGCAGGAACAATACTATCCACCACAGCGGTGAAGTTCACGGGACAGCTGCTTGGGAATGTATCATATTCACTGGGCACTCCCGCCCCTTATGTGCATTCTCCCCCGGTACCTATGCCCGTGATAGGTGATGTGACCGGTGACGGGATCGCCGACATCGTGGTCGTTTATCCTTCAATTCCCGGATTCAGCCGTATCCGGGTCCTCTCCTACTCGCTGGATGAGGTTGTGGTCATCAGCAATGTCCCGGGGACCATAGATGCGTCCTGTGCCATCGGCGATCTGGACGGGGATGGCACCAAGGAGATCGTTATTTCATCAAGGGTGTTCTCAACCAGCTGGAAGATACGGATGTCAGCCTATGAGATCTACAGGGACGGGGGGAACGACCTGGGGCGGCAGATCTGGTCCGATCTACAGGGCACCACCTCTGCGAGATTATACTCCCCCCCGATCCTGTGCGATCTGAATGACGATTCAAGGCCCGAATCGATATTCTTTGCCGGGGGTTGGATCTACTGTCTCTCCTCGGACGGAAGCCCCTACTGGAACCTGAGCGTACCTGACGTGGATTTCTCCTCTGCAGGCCTCGTGGGTGACCTGAATCTGGATGATTTCACGGACATCTACATCGAGGGTCATTTCATTACCCAGCAGGCGATCGATCTTCTGATCAGGGCACCAGAGGACATCTACCTCAATATTGATCCTGCGGACCTGGTGGAGGGCATGGATGTCGAGATAAACTGTCTAATCACAAATGTGGGGGACTCGGCCGCCTCGAACGTCAGGGTTCGTTTCCAGGACATATACAATGGGACCGAGAGCACTATCGGTGATACGCTCCTTGACTCCGTCTCCACCACAAAGGAGGCGAAGATGGCGTGGACCGTCCTGGGGGACGGGGACCACACCATATCGGTCATTGTCGACCCCGGCAACGATAAGGAGGAGATAGATGAGACCAATAATCAGGCCTCCAGAGTATTTTCAGCTGGACCCGCTTTTCCGGACCTCACCGTCAATGCGATACACATGATCCGTGGTGATGGGGAGGAGGTGGATGGCATTACCAGCCACCTGGCGGATGGGGATCCATCGACCCTTGTTGTGGAGGTGGAGAACCTCGGAAAGAGGTGGGCGGCGGATGTTGAGGTCGATCTGGTGATCGATTCCCTTCTCCTGGATACGATCAGTATGGGCAACATACCTGCCGGGGGGAAACAGAATGTCAGTTTCAATTGGACGCCTGACCTATCGGGTGGAGGGGTGGTGACCGTACTCGCCGATGTGGATCCTGCACCTGGATCGATATCGGAGGATGATGAGCTCAACAATCAGCTTACCCAGGATATCGAGATCATCGACAGCGACCCGGGAGACCGTTCCTACATCATCACGGGAGAGCTGTTGGATGAGGTAGGAGATACGGTCGATGGGGCCCTCGTCGAGTTCTCCAATATCAGGACCTCCGAGTATCTGCAGGTGACCACCAATACCCTGGGCCGCTTCTCGGGAGACCTTGCGCTGCTCAGTTCGGGCTATATCGAGGGCGATCTGATCGAGGTCACCGCCCGGGATGGTCCCAGCCGGGCCAACGTGACCTTGAAGGCCTACTCCGAGGATGCGGGTACTTTTCTGGTCCTGACCCTTGCCCGAACCAATGTGACCCAGATATCCCTGAGGCCCCAGGGTCCGCTGGATCTGGTATCAGACCCGGGAATGGAGCTGGAAGTGAACTTTTTTATCGATAACAGCGGGAACACCCAGGGTGATGTATCACTTGAGGTTGGTCTGCAGGTGAACGGCACCATAAGCGGTTGGGCGGCTACCCTGGACATATATGAGTTCGCACTGGAACCGGAGGAGTCAAGGGAGATCAACTTGAAGGTGGTGATACCCCTGCACGAGGTCCCCGGTGTGACTGCCCAGATCATCATTTCAGGTGAGATAGTGGGAAATTCCACCTATTCACAGGAGATGACCTATACTGTGGTCATCGATACGGATGCAGATCTTGTTTATATCATGTCATCTGAGATGGATCGTAAACTTGACCCGAACCAGGGTGATGAGGTGGAGTTCAGGTTGGAGCTGAGCGATCGGGGTAATGTGGCCATCGACTATCTGGTCCAGGTGGACAGCGGGCTCCTGCCATATACCAATATAACCGACCCATCCGGCACACTTTATCCTGGTGACGATCTCGTGGTCATGGTAACTGTAAGGCCTCCACACTCCCTGGAACTGTTGGAGGGGACGATATCACTACTATCAGATGCCGCGTCTACGGGGGAGAACTGGCCCATATCTGTGGAAAGGGCCCTCCCCAATATCAGGGTGTCATCCGAGATCTCGGCGGAACCGCCCGGGAGATATATGGGGGATCAGGTCTCCCTGTCAGTCTCGATCGAGAACATCGGCACGGCAAACGGCACGGATTTCACCTGCGCTTTCCTGATCAACGGAGACCTACTTTCTCCGATAACCATCGATATTGTACCCTATTTCGGATCCGACAGCGAACAGACCATAATGGATATATGGGTCCCGGAAGACCCCGGGACCTACGTTATCGAGGTGTGGTTGGATATCGAAGATGATCTGCTGGAGATGGACGAGACCGATAACAGGGCCACCCTTGAGCTCTCCTACTTCCCGGACCTTTCGGTAAGGTCGATACTTCTGTCAGAACAGAC
>JAGLEG010000527.1 GCA_023145185.1 Thermoplasmata archaeon | reverse complement strand
CCTCTCAATGTTGGGAGAAGCCTCACTTTGACACTAATCTATGCTCATCGTGTCAAAGTTAGGATGGATCGAATAGGATATTACCCGGTCAATGTTGGGAGAGGCCTCACTTTGACAATCATATGTGCCCATATGTCAAAGTTAGGCTGAAACCGTTGAAAAACGTATAGATGTTATACATGTGGATATCAGTTATCATCTTCCCTCTTCTTTCTCGCCTTCAGGGGAATCGCAAGTCCGAATACAACGCAGATCATTGCCAATGACATTGCCATTGAGGGAAGGATATCTGCATCGTTGTCAACGTCTTCCTGCGACCTGTCGATCTGAGGGGGGTCCTCGACGAACATGCCGATCTGTGCCGATCCGATCAGCCTGAGGTCGGAAGGGCCGTAATATCCAACGGGATCGGGATAGGAAACCTCGAACGAGAGAAGATAGTATCCCTCGTCCACCGGGATCCCCAGTTCTATTGTCCTGGTCTCTCCCCCCTCCATACCCAGAACAATGGTCTCGGAGATCACGACCCCGTCCCCGGGGACGCCGTTGTAGACCGTGACCAACATGGCACGGACGGTCCGGTTCCCGTTCCAGGTGAGGTTGGCATTGACGTATCTGCCCCCGAGCGACCCCTTCAATATCCGTTCATCCACGTCGATATCGGCACTACCCGGGGAGACAATGGAGATCTCCACATCGATAACGCAAGAGGTGATAGGATTCCCCGAGCACGGCTGTGAGATATGTATCCGGTACTCCCCTGGATCCAACAGATCGGTGGGGACCTCCAGTTCCATATTCCCATCCTGTGAGATGTTGTTCACCGGCAGGTCCTCCGACCAGATAGTTGAGCCCGTCCCGTTCGTCATCCAGACCCCGACGGTATTACCGTTGTCATCGGGGCCCAATCCCTCCGGTATCGGCCCCTGGATGTAAGGGATATCCAGCATCCGGCTCCTTACCCATTCGCCCTCCTTCACCTGAATGGTCACGGATGCATTTTCCCCCTTCTGGATGGCGATATGGCGGGCGTCGGACAGCACCACCAGTTCGGAACCCCTTGATATCTGTATGACCGGCGATCCCATCCGGGAAAGGCCCTCCCAGGGGAGCGGTTCGATGACACCCCATACGCAGGTGGTCCCAACGGGCGCCTCCATCTCGAACTGGATCGACCTGCTCTCCCCTTTGTCTATGGAGATCTCTCTCTGAAAGAGTATCTCTCCCGACAGGTTCCCCCTCAGGAACAGGGGCTCCATGGCGTTCCCTTGAAATGTCATGGGGGTGGAAAGTGTAGCCCACATCACGCTGACTGTCCTGGTTCCGGACGGGGCGTTTCCGCTGTTTCCGACCAGCAGGGAGATGGTGACGTTCTCACCCGGATCGATATCGCCCACCGTATCTATAGAGCGGACCTCCAATCCTGGAAATGCAGATACGCTGACGAACCTCGACGATATCCGCTCCATGCCGGGGGATGTGACGATCAGTGAAAGGCCTATCTCGTACTGGAGGACGGTGTGGTACCGCTGCCACAGGACCACCTCGTTCATCTCCGAGAAGGTGATGGGAATGGAGTTCAGGTGAACGTCGGAATAATCCCCGGTGTTGGGGTCCCTGACGGTCGCGAGGAAGGTTGCCACCACCTCTCCGTTGGGGAACAATCCGATGTTCTGGACCATCATCTCGACGTATATGGTATCGCCGGGACCGGAGGCGGAAGCATTGGGGGACACGATGGATACAGCCTTACCCCTTCGGGAGAGGTTGTGCGGTGCAAAGGAGACCGCCCCTGACTCCGGGTCGACACAGCCCACAAGGAAGTTGTTATCCCCGTCCAGGAATAGATCGAAGGAGACTCCCGAGATCCCTTCAGCCACCAGGTCGATGGGATCGCTCCACTCCCCGCCGGGATCGCTCCTGTTCCCACCCGATGCCCAGATAGTTCTCTCCGGGCCCTTCCATATCATGAATATGCCTGCATCGTTCGATAGGAGGGAGAGTCCCTGGACCCAGGGCATCGCCTGACCCACCCCCCTCTCATCGTCCCAGAGGGAGTTTCTGGCCTTGTCCCCCCTTCTTACCGCCGGGTACATATCTCCCCAACCATCTTCCGTGACGGCGACATAGGATATGACCGGATGCTCCCCATCCCCCCGATCCATGACAGGGGAGCCCAGCAGGCTTCCATCGAGTCCCACTATGGATCTTATTCCGGAGTGAACAGCAGTTGTGTTCTCGATATACGTGGTAGAGAGCGTGCCGTTACGCTCCTCCCATGCGGCCCAGAGATCGCCCGACGAGGTGTACGAGATCGTGGGTTCACAGGACCCGTTCCCGCCCGTGGAGATCTCCTCGGGCTCGCTCCACGAGCTCCCGTTGAAGGTGGATATCATGATCCGGGTGTCGGATAATGTTAGGGGGTCACCATCCCCGTCCCTCTTCCAGACCATGGCGGCCTCGCCTCCATCCGGGGAGGACGCCAGATCGGGCTGGGAATCGATATGATCCCCGGAGGTCAGGTTCAATGCCTCCGAGAACACGAGATGAAGGTCATCGCCCAGTGAGTACATCAATCTCCTGGAGTTCGACCTTGTAACCACATCGGTGGAGTAGGAGGAGGATTCCACCCAGGCAACGAGCGGGACCGAGTCGTTCATGTATACGAGCTGGGGATCTGACTTGTAGAGGTTGTTGCTCCTGACCTCCACCTCCGAAGTCCCTTCCCTGTAGGTGATCGAGCTGACCGTTCCGGTCCTGCCGGATATCGATATGAAACCCCAGTTTCCATCATCCCCTGCGGCCTCCAGTTGATATTCCCCTCCCCTCTCCACGATGTAAGGGTCAATATCCTGGTTCCCCCCTATTATCCCCATGTCGAAGAGCGCATGGTCGATGTCCCACGTCACCCCTCCCGAACTGGCCCAACCGGACCCGCCGCTTTCCAGCTCGTGAAGGCTCTCCCATCGAAGGGTGGAGTTCAGTGAGAGGACCGGTTGGTTGAGGCCGAGCTCACGTGAATTGAAGAAGGATGACCTCTGATCCTCGATCTCCATGTTCACGCTCATCTCTATTCCGGGGGAAGATGCACTATCCGATAGCTCCAGGGTACCATCAAGCGTAATGTTGCCTTCCATTGCGTGTTCAATTGGTAGAACGACGGTCTCATTTGAGATGAGGCCAAGTGCCGTCAGCGGGTCGAAACGGAGTGTTCCGCTCTCAACGGTCATCCTGGACGAGGATGAGAGGGCGATCCGGGCGGGACCGTCTGGCGAGGGAAGATAGGAGCGGACCTTGAAAGATGTCGCCCAGGGGACGTCTCCGTACTTGACCCTCAGGTCGCCCTGGACGTCCAGGGTTGTCGTCCCATCAAGCAGCACATATCCATCAACCATAATATCCGCGGGCCCGTCGAACAGAAGGAGGTCATTGAAACCCTCGAGGCCGTCCACGGCCGGGGTGAACACACAGGAGGGGACCTCCAGAAAACCGGTGAGCTCATAGGCCTCAAGTGATAAATTGAAGTTGAGATGTGTGGGTGAAGATGCCCCGATCCAGGAGGGAAGCGGAGATATCCTCACCCTCCTGGACTCCACAGTAAGAGGTATACCCGCCACCGAGGCGTTTACTGAAAGGATATGGTCTCCTGGACCGTAGGCCCCCAGGTCGAACGAGGTTGAAAATGAGCCGTCCGCGGTGAGCTGAGCGAACCTGCCGACACCATCCAGCTCGATCTGCACGTGATCTACCAGGTCCACATCACCCACTTCAGGCAGGGTCACCGTGAAATCCACGGGAAGCGGTACGCCGCTGAAGAAGTTTCCTATAATATCTGGATCGGGGTTCCCATCCAGTGAGGAATATACATCGATACGATCCGGGATGAACACCTCCACCACGTCGATATCGTTATACCTGAATATCTCCAGGCCTTCCCCATCAACGTCTATCACGGCGGATACCCTGTGGAAGCCCGTGCTTGATGGAACCCAACGCTGGGTCACGTTGTAGTGGCCGCCCGAGGTGATCCCGGGAACGGAGAAATCCGAGATCAGATCGTATCGTCCTGTGGAGATATCCTCCTCGACGGTGAACGAACCCATCACGGTGCCAGAGGATACTGCGCCCAGGTTGCGGATGATGACCGTTATCTCGTATGAGTCAACTCCCGCATCCACCCTCAGCTCCTCTATCCGGAGGTCCGGAATGTCATCAACGGGCCCCCCTCCCGAGGCCAGGCTGGATGAGAACAGTGCCATGACCACCATGAAGATGATCGGAAGCTGCGGCGGAAGTGGTTTCATCTGGAGAGATGATTACCCGTGTCCATATTATACTTTTGAGACCGCCGCCCACAAATGCCTCGCCTGTCACCCTACAGATTTTAATATGAGGAGTACTTAAGCCCTTTTCACAACGGCTGTAATGGCCATTGGAGGTTCGACCAGATGAGTGAGAAGATAGAAGTTCTCGTGGACGGAGGAAAGGCATCAGCGGGGCCACCCCTGGGGCCAGCATTGGGTCCGTTGGGCTTGAACATTGGCAAGGTCGTATCGGATATCAACCAGAAGACCAAGGACTTCGCTGGCATGAAGGTCCCGGTGAAGATCGAGGTGGACACAAAGTCCAAGGAGTACACCATCACCATCGGAACCCCTCCTACGTCCTCCCTCCTGCTTCAGGAGCTCAAGATAGAGAAAGGGCCCGGAGATAATGAGGCCGGCGATCTGATAAGCCTGACGGTAGAGCAGGCCGTGAAGGTGGCGAGGATGAAGAGGGACTCCCTCTCTGGCAAGGAGTTGGCCGATGCTGTTAAAGAGGTCATCGGTGTGGCAGTGTCGCTCCACATAAAGGTAGACGGCAAGGACCCAAGAGAGGTACAAAAGCTTATAAGCGAGGGCCAGTATAGCGAGGCCCTCGGTTCATGATCATAAGGCTCATACGATGAGCTTCCGGGGTAGGAGAGGTTCTCCTGAAGGGCCTTGTAAGACTACACGGGGGTGAAAAAATGGCATCAGAAAACATAATAAAGGCCGTGGAAGAGGCGCTCAAGAAAGCGCCCGAGAGGAAATTTTTGGAAAGCGTTGAGATATCCGTTAACCTGAAGGATATTGACCTCACAGTCCCCAAGAACAGGTTGACCGAGGAGATCATGCTTCCCAAGGGTAGGGGCAAGGAGCTCAAGATAGCCGTGTTCGGTGGCCCAGAGATGAAGGCCAAGGCCGAGGGAGTTGCCGACCGTTTCATAGCCGCCGATGAGATCGAGGAGCTGGCCGAGGAGAAGGCCAACACCAAGAAGATGGTGAATGACATTGACTTCTTCATCGCAGAGGCGCCCTTAATGGCCGTTGTGGGTAAGAACCTCGGTATCATACTTGGAC
>JAGLEG010000526.1 GCA_023145185.1 Thermoplasmata archaeon | reverse complement strand
GGAAGATATTCTGTTTCGATGGAGACCCTACCGATGGAATTGATGAGGGTTTCCCCTATCCGGGAGATGGAACCTCAGAAGACATTCTCTGGGTATACGATACCAAGACGCCAATAGGGATATCCTCTCCGGTTATCGCCGATATCGACCTGGATGGACAGCTGGAGGTCATAATCGGTGACAGTGAGGGAACTGTGTGGTGTATCTCCGCCGGCGGCGGGTCCACTCGCGGCCAGAAGGATTGGGTAACGCCATGTGGAAATGATAATCGGACCGGCCGATATGGATTCAGCAATTGGTACGGCGTCGATCTATACCCCAAGACCGGACCCGACGGAAGACCTGAATCCCTGGTGCCGTCCATTCAACCCGGTGAAACCCGCACCTACAATATGACCGTTGAGAACACGGGTTTTGGAATTTTCGAGGGTTTCAAGGACAAGATCATGGTCCACCTGGATCAGGATTCCGTCCCGGAGGGCTGGTTTGCTAAGCTGACCCTCCCCAAGGACTGGGGAATTGAGAATCCAAATTATGTCATGCTCGCATCGCAGGAGACTGCACCTGTGAGACTCAGGGTCACGGCACCATGGGAGGGGGAGATCGGTGAGATGGCGAGGATCAACGTTACCGCCGTATCAACGAGTGATCCAATGGCCTGGGATAAATGCACCATCCTTGCCATCCTGGACCTCTTCGTGGATTTTCAACTATCCTATCTCAAGCAGGCGTCAGTGGATGCACTGGACCCGCTTGTGGGCCAGAAATGGGACAAGGTCGATCCGGGCGCTTACAGAAATTATACTCTCAGCGTTTTGAATATGGGTAATCTCAACGATACCTACGAGATCTCGCTTCTGCCGCCTCCTATCAATGCCGGCTGGAACTGGAGCTTTGTGGAAACGGGCACTCTCAACGCGACTGTCAGCCTATCCGCACCTCTTTTTAACGAGTTTGGATCGCTTTCCGGCGCCACATTGACCGTTCAGGTTCACTGTCCGGATAATGCAACCTACGGCGAACCACAGTCGGTCACGGTAGAGGGAACCTCACAATTGAGCCTGGAATCGGATATCGAGGATATCGTAAAGACGGATACCATTGTTCTCAATGTCACAAAAGTGGTAGATATCTATGCGTATGCTGAAAATGATACGATAGAGCTAAGGCCGCATGAGAGGGGGGAAATTGATATCTGGATCGGGAACAACGGCAATACCAGGCTTCTCTGGGTACTTGTGCACATTAACGACAAAGTTTTGGGTTTGGATATAAGATACCCTTGTGATCCTGTGGGTATTTTCGGGTCTGAGCTGACACACGTTGTCATAAGCGTAAGGACACCCGGATTCAAACATATCGACAGGGATATGATCGTTGAAATTAAATATTATGAGGATGTGATGGTGGAGCTTCATGTCAGGGTAACGGTCAATGCCAGTTACTACGTCAAGGCGGACTTGCTCACCGGGCAGCCCATCGAGATCGAACATGGCAGGTCAGGGTCAGCCATGGTCAAGGTATGGAACAATGGCACTGAAAAGGAGGTTATCGACCTCTCGTATCAGGGGGACGATCAGATCTCCGCCTATTTCATGTTTGAAGAATTTGAGGTTCA
>JAGLEG010000525.1 GCA_023145185.1 Thermoplasmata archaeon | reverse complement strand
CTGTACCCATACGTCAAAGTTAGGCTGTAATTATATGTCAAAGTTAGGCTGGGAACTCCCTGCCATGGGCTGCTGATCGACCGGCGGCTGTGATGCCGGCGGTAGCGAAGGTAGGGCCATGGGAGGTGCTATGGTCTGGTCCTGTTGTGGTGGCAGGTAATAGCCGCCCGGGGGCAATATTGGAGCCGCATTCATCCTCTGTGACCTCTTGATCTCAAGTATCACAAGCGTACCGATCACCATGACAACGAGGAGGAACAGAAGTACAAGGATCAGCAAAGTGAGTGGGAATTCCTCTTCTTCCATCCCGGCCCCGGGATAGGAGCCCTTGTCCGATGGGTCCGTTCCAGCATAGAACTCCTCGATATTCGAATGGCTGTCCCCGTCCATATCCTCATTCGAGTCATCCCTCTCCGGGTCGAGGCCGTAAGCGGTCTCGTAGCTGTCGTTCATTCCATCCTCATCCGTGTCCCGGAGATGAGGGAGCAACAGGTCTGCAGAGAGGACGGTCAGGGAGAACGTCTTGCGTACTATCCTCACATTATCATCAACCTCCAGGATGATGAAGTGCTCCCCCTCCGAGAGGATGAATTCCGATGTCAGAGAAGTGCCTACAACGCCATCCAGGCTGGAGATCCACTGTACGGATATATCGTCGTTACCATCGACGTCCACGACCTTGCAGGAGAAGGTTACGGTCATATTATCGTAGAACACATCGTCGAGCTCCGGGGCAGTGATCTCCACATGAGGGGTCTTGTCTATTCGTATCCTATATGTCGCATTCGAGTATCTACCCACCTTGTCGTAAACCTCGATGAGCAGTATGTTGCCATCTCCTTCACCCCAGGGTTTCTTGATCAGAAGGTCCATCTGTTCGTAACCGTGAGAGTTATTGTATGGATCCGCCTCAATGGGGATGCTCGCAGAGAATTTCGATCCTCCGTCCAGCGAGTACTTGTACGTCATCGATGTTGGATCGACCCCCGATCCGAGGAAATCGTGAACTGAGACATGAATGCCGGTGCCTGGGTCGGTCAGCCACTCAGCGGTCTTTCCCTCAGCATCCATTTCGGGTTGATCCACGATGATGGATGGCGCCCTCGTGTCCACCCAGATAGTATACTGGTCCGAGGAGGTCACGTATGAAGATGCCAGGTCGGTCCCCCGGATCTGGATGAGGTTGTTGGTCCCTTCACTGAAAAATGCGTCCGTGACCGGCACCTCGACCTCGACCCCAACGTCATAGAAATTACACGTCCTGTAATCCGTGAAATCATCCCCTCCGTTGGTGGATGTCCTGAACATCAGGCTCTGGCCGTTGACACCCGATAGAGAATCCTCCACACTGAACAGTACGGTAGGTCTGACGGTTGTGGACCACGTTCCATACTCGGGAGACAGGAGCTCATAGGTTGGGCCGGTGAAATCTATCTTCACCTCGCCGTAGATAGGATCTCCTATATTGCCCACAAGATCTACTGCCCTCACGGATACGTTGGAAATGCCCTCGGGCAGAGCCTCGATCTCATATGATAGAAGGTTATTCTCCACGTCGAATGGATATGAGTCCTGGGGGGTGATCCACGTCCTTTTAACGCCCTCCGAGATAGCTTCTATGAGGTATCCCGCGGCGGGGTCCAATCCGGATTCGCCATCCTCTGCAGGTCCCCAGGCCAGGATGACCTTGTCATCGTTGTCCACATCGGTCGGGTCCGAGGTGGTGTTATCGGCGAAGATGAAAACATTGTCGGTGGTGGGTCTTCCAGGGGCGTTCACGTCGACCTGCAGCTTGAAATAGAAGGGCAGGTAGATGTCATCGTCATAGACCTGTAGAATATTCTCATCCGGGATGTTGGTACCGTTTATATTGAACTGAAAGCGCATGATCGAGTTGTAATTCAGGGTCTTCCAGAAGATGTCAAGAACGTCGCCGCTCTGGATCCTGGCCACCTTTGTCCCTGTTGTGGTCTCTGTTATATCGAACCACGAGAGGCTTGGAGGGGGCTGTACCTTGGATCGCCTTCCGTTCAACGGGTCCAGATAGATGATCTTTGGACCGTAGATATTGACCATCTCCCCGCCGGAGATATAGCTGTTATCCTCAAGGATCCGGTGCCTGGAGTTGAAGACCACAAGGTCCTCGTCGTAGAAGAGCTCGGCTCCGACGACATATACGTCCTCTGCCTCGTACTCCTTCGGGATGGCGGATTTACCAAGTGCCTTTACGGAGATATTTCGATATGGGTCATCCTTATCCATGGGGTAATTTATGTCGAAATCTATCTTGAAATCGATGGTATATCCGTTATTGGAGACCGCAACGGCCTCACACTCCTCGGGAATGAGCCTGCATTTGGTGAACCCCTCAAGGGTGACCCACGTGCTGTTCGCCCTGTACCACCTCATCACGATCTTCTCTCCATGTGGGGCCATGGTGAGTATTGCCCCGAGTATGGAGTTCTTGCCGGATGTGTGGGTTATCTGGGCCCGAACGGTGTAGGTTTGGGAACCTGCATAGACTATGCGGTCCCCATCCTGCAGGCTCACCATGTTTGCATCGTACATGTCCATGCCGAGTATCTCCACCTCCTGGTTGGCGAAATATAT
>JAGLEG010000524.1 GCA_023145185.1 Thermoplasmata archaeon | reverse complement strand
ATGGGGCGTTGATCGCCTCGGGTGTACTCACCTTCGAGGGGGCGCTCCAGGCCGTATCCGCAAGGGGCAAGGAGATGAGGGACCTCAAGGTGGATGACCCGGGAAAGATGGCATCGGTCAGCGCTGGACTGGACAAGGTGGAGGAGGTGCTGAAGGGCATCGACGGTTACGTTATCGCCGCAAACAAGAACTGCTACGTGCAGACCGTCATTGCTGGGGAGAACGACCCCATGGAGGAGGCGGTCAAGAGGTTCAAGAAGGAAGGGATTGAGGCTGTCTTCATACCGGTATCCCACGCGTTCCACTCATCTGTGGTGGCCCCGGCCAAGGAGCCGCTGAGGAGGTTCCTGTCCAAACTGGATATCAGTACGCCGACGATACCCCTTTTATCAAACGTCACCGCGGATTACTACCCCATGGAAGGCACCCAAGAAGAGATCAAGGAGCAGGTGCTGGACCTTCTCAAGGAGCAGGTCGCATCCTCTGTTGAGTGGATGGCACAGATCAAGAGGGCGAGGAAGGATGGGTGTAACGTCTTCATCGAGGTTGGGCCCAAGAGGGCACTATCCTCGTTCGCCTACAACATACTGGAGGATGAGGTAAAGGCGGGAAAGGCCTTCCCGCTTCTTTCCAATCATCCCAAGAAGGGGGGGATCGCCACTTTCAACGAGATGGTGGGCTCCCTGTGGTCCCTTGGCTTCGACCTGAAGTTCCACGACCTGGACGATGAAACGTACTACAATTCCGATTTCTCCCACGCATTCGACGGCTTCGTTAAGGAGAGGGAGATCAGGACCCAGAAGCCAATGACCTCCATTGAGCCTGCACCAGCTTCACGAGCCGAGATGGTAGCACCCGGCAAGGATGCGGACCCAGGATTTGCGTCGTTCCTGAAGGAGAACTCCAACGCACTCAACGATTTCCTGTCGGCGGTCTACAAGAAACTACCGAATGGAGCACCTGCTCTGGAGGAGATAAGGGACGATGTGGACCTCTCAGGGAGCGGGATCACGCCTCCAACCAGAAAAGGAGTGGAAGTGGTCATAACCGGTGCCGCGATGGGACTGCCTGGAAAGTTCAAGTCCGTCTTCTCGGAGGATAACCTCAACCTGCTGGTCAGTGGAAGGAATCTGATAGAGAAGATCGAGCCTGAATACATACCACGTTTCATTGAGAAGAACATAGTAAGGCTGGACAAGAAGGCGGATGGAAGCGCAGAGATGATCAAGCTGGACAACGGCGAGAAGGTCGCTCATCTGGCCGGCATGCTGGGAGATTTCGATCTGGGTAAGGAGTTCGACATACCCGAGGACCTGGTCAAGCACCTGGATATTACCACCAGGCTGGCGTTCGCATCAGGCCTTCTGGCACTTAAGGACGCAGGGATACCCCTTGTGAGAAGGTACTCCCAGACCTCCACAGGATCGTTCCTGCCGGAGTCATGGGAGCTTCCGCTGGAGATGCAGGAGGACACCGGCATCGTGTTCGCCACAGCATTCCCGGGACATGACATGCTGTTTGGGCAGATAGCAAAGCACATGGAGATGAAGATCTCAAAGGCAAGGGGAGAGGAGAGGGAGAGGTTGTACGGCCACCTCAAGAAGGTGGTAACGGGAACCGAATTGGAAGGGGAGCTGGAGGGCTGGTACGAGGAGGCCCTGAAGGACCCCCAGGCTGAATATCAGTTCCCAAGACATTTCATGTTCATCGTGCTGGCAATGGGGCACTCACAGTTCGCCCAGTTCCTCAAGGCGAAAGGGCCCAACACACAGGTCAATTCGGCCTGCGCCTCATCCACCCTGGCGGTTGCGATAGGGCAGGACTGGATCCAGGCAGGCAGATGCAAGAGGGTGTTGGTGCTTGGTGCGGACGACCCATCCTCGGATAACTCACTGGAGTGGTTGGGATCGAGCCTGCTTTCACTGGGTGCTCTCACCACCGAGAGCGACGTGACCAAAGCGGCCCTGCCCTTTGACAGAAGGAGAAAGGGGATGATAATCGGGTCCGGAGCCGCAGCCCTGGTCCTTGAGGCCGAAGAGGAGCCAAGGCGCAGGGGAATGAACCCACTGGTAGAGATCCTTGGAACGCACATAGGGAACTCCGCCTTCCACGGCTCCAGGCTGGACGTAGCCCACATCGCCAGGTCCATGGACCGGTTCATGTTGCGCATAGAGAGGGAGACCGGCATCAAGAGGGAGGAGATCGCCGACGATCTGATATTCATGTCCCATGAGACCTACACGCCGGCAAGGGGAGGATCCTCAGCTGCGGAGGTGGAATCCCTCAGAAGGACCTTTGGGGATCGGTTCAGGGATATACTTATAATGAACACCAAGGGGTTCACCGGACACGCCTTCGGAGCGTGCATGGAGGATCCGGCGCTCATCAAGGCGTTGGAAACAGGAAAGTCGATACCTATCGCAAACCTGAACCCATCTGAGGTTGACAAGCAGTTCGAGGGACTGCAGCTTTCAACTGGAGGGACCCACAACAGGAAATATGGTCTGAGGCTGGCGGCCGGTTTCGGGTCTCAGCTCTCATTCCTGCTTGTGAAGAGGCCAGATGTAGAGGGCAGATATATCTCAAGTGAGACCTACCAGAAGTGGCTGGATTCGATTGCAACCACCTCCCCTGCTCAGAGGGAGGACCACCCCAACGTGCTGAGGCTAAAGGACCAAGGCATAGGGAACCTCATCAAGCACAGGGCTATCCTGAGGGGCTCCTCCGCCATAGGTTACGAGAAGGAGACCGTGGCAATGGGAGAGGATCCCGAGTTCAACAGGATCAGGGAAGAGGTGATCAGGATCGTGGCGGAGAAGACCGGTTTCGAAGGGTCCATGCTCGACATAGACTCCGATATGGAGAATGAGCTGGGATTCGACACGGTGAAACAGGTTGAGCTGTTCGCGGCGGCAAGGATACATTTTGACCTGCCCAAGGATGAGGGCGTTAACCTCCGTGAATACCCCACGCTGAGACATTTCATTGAGTACATAATGATAAAGAGCGGGAGCGCTGATATAAAGGCCCCCGCACCTGCCCTATCCGAAGAAAAAGAGGTTGAGGAGGTCGTGATAAGGACAGGATGGGAGATGGTCAAGGAGAAGGTAATTGCGATCGTTGCGGAGAAGACCGGTTACCCCGAGGATATGCTTGAGCTCGACCTTGACCTTGAGGCTGACCTTGGGATCGACACGGTGAAGCAGGTGGAGCTGTTCGGCATGGCCCGTACCGAGTTCGACCTCCCCCGGGACGAGAGCGTGAACCTCTCCGAGATGCCCACCCTGAGACATATAATAGACTATGTCGTGGAGGGGTCCGGTATCACGGATGAGGTACAGGCCTCTACGGCGGCACCCGCAGCTGTGAATGTCCCCATGGGAGAGGGACATCCACACTGGGATACGATCCGGGACAGCATCGTCAAGATAGTGGCGGAGAAGACCGGATATCCCGAGGATATGCTTGAGCTCGACCTTGACCTTGAGGCTGACCTTGGGATCGACACGGTGAAGCAGGTGGAGCTGTTCGGCATGGCCCGTACCGAGTTCGACCTCCCCCGGGACGAGAGCGTGAACCTCTCCGAAATGCCAACATTGAGGCACATAGTCGATTACGTCGTTGCAGGTGTGAAATACGATGCACCTCAGGCAGCGGAGGTCCCGATGGGAGAGGGACATCCGCACTGGGATACGATCCGGGACAGCATCGTCAAGATAGTGGCGGAAAAGACCGGATATCCCGAGGATATGC
>JAGLEG010000523.1 GCA_023145185.1 Thermoplasmata archaeon | reverse complement strand
TGACCTTATGGGGGATTATTTTCAACAACACCCATTTTTAATGGGCGTCATTGATAGAATGATTGGCTCAAATCCCGCAGCAGAAAAATATGGGATCTCATCCAACAAGGCTGTTGAGAACATTAACAGGTTCAAGGATCTGGTTCTACCATGAAACAAATATTCCAAAACAAGGTAATATGCTCATAATGAAATAGTGCATCCAAAAATGAGCTATGGAGTTCAATGCGTAAACGATATGGAAGCGCGATATAAGGGGCCTTTCCCACCTTGTCCCGACATTCGACCTTTACTATATACCGCATACCAATCTTCTACTCATACAGCTCGTCCCATAGATCGACCCAATCCCACTTGTTTCTTTAAATACTCATTTCGCTCTTAACCCGTCCCATGTTTGACCTAACCTATCTTCAAATATATCAGATATCCTTCTCACCCAAAAAACACTACATGTAACGATAGTTGCATATATGTTAGATCCAGGATAGTTGATATCATGGAAACTCTGAAAGTAGGTGTTATCGGCACCGGTAAACACGGTTGCAGATATATCGATCACATCCAGAATGATATCTACAAAATGGAGCTCCATTCCATATGCAGTCGAAAAGCAAAACCCTCCGATGGATCATTCAGAGTGTTCAATGATCACAAAGATATGGTCAGATCCGATCTGGACGCCGTTATTATTGCAACACCAACTGGAACTCATTTTGAAATTGCAATGGACGCCATTGAAGCTGGAAAACACGTACTTGTTGAAAAACCAATGGCTGTCAACTCGGAACAATGTAGAAAAATGATCCATTCTTCAAGGAAAAATAGTGTTAAATTAATGGTTGCTCAAACGTTGAGGTACAATCCTACCATCATAAAATTAAAACAGATGATGAAAGATCATGGCCCAATAAAGAGCATATCAATGGAACAACACCTTGAGCCTCCTGACAGGGAATGGCTATACAATAAAGATATGGCCGGAGGAGGTGTGCTCCTCAATACAGGGGTTCACATATTTGATACAATAAGATCCCTTACAGATTCAAATATTGTACCTCGTTCATGCAAGATAGATAACATACTCAACAAACATCTTGATGATGTTGCATTCGGATCGTTCGTTCTATCCAATGGTATCGAGGGTACCTTCTCCACGTCAAGATATCATCAAGCAAGAAGAAGAGAAATAACGCTCAAGTTCAAAGAGTGCGAGATCTTTGCAGATGCAATGAGAGATTTCATTATCCTGAAAGAAAAAAATGATATCAATTTCGTTAAAGTAACAGGAGAAAAAAGGGCCATCGTTCCACTTCTCGAAGATCTCAGAGATTCCATTCTAAAAAACAGACCTCCATCAATATCCGGGAAAGAAGGTTTGGAGGCAGTAAAGACCTGTAATGAATTCTATAACCTATCCTGATAGTGGGTTAACCCCACACGAATGGCCATTAACCTCTAACCATTACTTTTAGAAATATGAAATGCGTTCACGTTAACGTTTTCCATAACTATCCCTTCGAGGAAGGGATAGAAGGAAACCTCTCATACACTACAATCAGAGGAATACCAATGAAAAAAGTAATGGTAACAGGGGGAGCCGGGTTCATAGGATCGAACCTGGTGGACGTACTTATTGACAGAGGATACCAGGTCATTGTGCTGGACGATCTATCCACCGGGAACATCTCCAATATCTCCAAACACTTGAACAGTGACCAGCTAACATTCATTGAAAAGGATATCAACGATATCTCACTCGCAGAACTTCAGGACGTCAACGCAGTGTTCCATCTCGCTGCCAGGGTGAACGTCGTCGCCTCCATCGCCGATCCCCTGGAGGATGCCAGGGTCAACTACTACGGGACCCTGAACGTGCTTGAGAGGTGCAGGGAGGCCGGGATCAAGAAGGTCCTGTTCACGTCCTCAGCTGCGGTCTACGGGGACGTGGGGGAGGTCCCAACAACAGAGAACGCTGATAAGTATCCTCTCTCTCCCTACGGGAACCACAAGTTCGCCTCCGGGAACCTTCTCCGCATGTACAACGAGATCCACGGAATGAAGAACGTTGTATTCAGGCTGTTCAACGTGTACGGCCCGCGCCAGGACCCATCCAATCCTTACTCCGGGGTGATCTCGAAGTTCATGGAGTGGGCAACAAAGGACCGGGATCTGACCATATTCGGGGATGGGAACCAGACCAGGGATTTCGTCTACGTAAAAGACGTGGCAAGGTCCCTGCTGATGGCGTACGAGAAGGACATCTCCGGAACCTTCAATGTCGGGACCGGATCGGAGATCTCACTCAATGACCTCGCGGGTACAATAGTTGATGTGACCGGATCCAAAAGCAAGATCGTTCACAGGGAGAAAAGAGCTGGCGAGATCTACAGATCATGCTGTGTGAATGATAAGCTCAAAAGCTCTTCGGGCTGGGCCCCGGATACGTCGATGAAAGAAGGTTTGAGCAGATACTGGGATACTCTGGTATAGAATTTGTTTCAATCGTTATGAACTATGAAAGTTCAATGCCTATCCGTATGGAACCACGATTTAAACCACTGTTTTCACACTGTCCCAACAATGTTTGACCAATCATAGGTTAGTCACACACTTTTAAGACTCCGAGAGTTTCATGAACGATTCGATCATCAATTGATCCATCAAGGTCCCCAGAATTATCTGTGGATATGTGAGAACACAATTGCTCTCATGTAGGGAGAAACACGGTTTCTCCCAATATGGGTGGTTTTCCCCCCATGCAAGGACTCCTCTTTTCTTACGGGATCAGCCACACCAACTGATTTGTCGAGTAGTCCTTGCAGAAACCCTAACCGGTGGTATAGGCCTCAAAGTCTATCCATCGGTATTCTTTTTTACAAAATTCGCCAACTCGTTCAATTTCAAGTAGAACATTCGATCAAACCTGGGTTAAATATAACCTAACTTTAACATAGATGATCATAGATAAGTGTCAAAGTGAGGTCTCTCCCAACCTCGACAGGCTCGGATCATATTAGATCTGTCAAAGTTGGGATATAACCTAACTTTAACATAGATG
>JAGLEG010000522.1 GCA_023145185.1 Thermoplasmata archaeon | reverse complement strand
GGGGCAAGGGCGCGGATGAGTACGATGAAGAGTAAGCGTCTACACAGATCTGGGAGCTATCTCATCGTTCGGGGGGCCGTAGTGGCCCCCCTTTTTTTTTAAATATATCTCTTTTAATCAGTATATATTCTACAAAACTAGTAATAGAACCACTCATTCTACGCTCAATAACGACAACTTTGCATAGAGGTGTAAAAATGAGAGATAAGTTCCTTATGAGAATGATTATCAGTATTGCAGTTTTGATGACCATGGCCATACTACCCATGGGCCATATGGTCGGGGCGGATGATGTGGACATCAGTTTTCCAGATATCGACGGGTCCATCAATTCCGATCAGACCTGGTCCGGAAACCAGACCTTTGGACATGTGATGATCCAGGCCGGAGTGACCGTAACGGTCTCCCCCGGTGCTGTACTAAAGAATTATGACGGGTCTTCTTCAATTACGATTGAGGGAAATCTCACAGCGATCGGTACCGAGGGATCACCTATTGTCTTTGGAGATCTGGGAAGCTCATGGAACCAGATCTGGGCGATTGGTGACGGCTCCATCCACATGGAGAACTGCTCGGTTCTCAAAGGCGAATATAATCTCAAGCTTGACGGGGGCCCATCATACCTGAAGAACGTCACAACCGTTGGCGGTATCCTTGGGATCCAGGTATCTGCCGAGGCCACCATGGTATCAGAATGTACCGTATTTGATGCAATCAGCTACGGCATTCTTGCAACGAATCTCGATAGCGGCCTGGAGATTGTTGAGTGCTATATTGAGAATTGTGGATCCGGGGTGCATGTCAGCAATTCGATGTATGTAAACATCTCCCGGACCACCATTGTCGATATGGTCAATTACGGGATATCTGTCTCTTCATCCCAGTACACCCATGTGGACTCCTGCACCATTGAGGACGGTGGAAATTTCGCGCTCTCCTTCAATGTCGACAGCGCCTATGGTCTGGTGGAGAACTCCAGGCTGAACGGATCGAGGTCCGGTGCGTACATCCAGAGCGATCATCTGACGATAAGGAAATGTGACATTGACCTGGGCGAGGGATTTGGTGGCTGGGCCGGGCTCTATGTTCTGGGCATTGTTGAGGGCCTGCTTGTAGAGGATAGTGTGGTGAACAACTGCCGTTACGGCATGCTGTACGGCACGGACCCGTGGTCAGACGCCACCTTCAAAGGAACATCTTTCGGGCCGAATGTGGAGGAGGTCCTTATCTCGGGCTCATCGTCAAGAGATATCTCCGAAGAGGAGATCAACGTCACGTTCGAGCACTGTGCATTGAACGGTAACATCACGATCGTCCACGGGCTCTATCAAAATTCCTGGGTTGAGATGATCAACTCCACCTGGAACCAGGAGCTGGAGATGCCCTTCAACACCTCAGGAGGCGAGGTTAACATCAGCTGGCTGCTGGACTTCAAGGCAACGGACGGGAACGGGGACCTGACGCCTTTCAATCTGCTCCTTGAATCCACCAACGGGGACGAGCTGATCGATATCGACGTGAACAGCGGATACGTTGAGGACGTGGAGATACCCCTCTGGCATGTCAACGACACGGAGGAGAGAGAGGTCCTCTACGACCTGACCATCACATCCCTTGTTGATCCTAACGTGAAGTTGAGCGAATCCGGGGAAGGTCCCTATGGGGACACACTTCTCTGGATCGAGTGGGACCTTCCCCCTACCAATTCTCTTTTGGACCCGATAACACTTGATGAGGACGAGAGGGTGACCTGGAACCTCAGCGAGTACTTCGTCGACCCCGAAGGACAGCCCATTGAGTATGAGATACTGGGCGGACCAGATACCTATTTCGATCTGGACGGACTATTTCTGACCTTTGGCGGAGTCGATGATTTCAACGGAGAAACCTGGATGGAGGTCAGTGGAACGGACGAGGGAGGTAACACCTCCTTTGAGAACGTTACCATCACCGTTCTTCCAGTAAATG
>JAGLEG010000521.1 GCA_023145185.1 Thermoplasmata archaeon | reverse complement strand
CCGAAATCGGATGCCCAGAAGGATATAAGGTTCGATAATACCATCGTGCATGGAAACCTCACCTTCGGCACCTCCGATTCCGTAATGGGCGGGTCGGTCAGGCTGATAGATGAGGAGGGAGTGATCAGGGAGACCCTATCAGATCAAAACGGCAACTACTCATTTGACAGGGCCCTTCCGGGCCAGTACTGGCTTGAGGCCGATGTTGATAATTTCATGAATGAGGAGATCTCGTTCATCCTTGAAAAGGGCGACAATATCTCCATTGACATCCCGGTCTATCCCTATTCGAAGCTGGAGATCAATGCATATTTACCCCCTCCCTCCGAGTACCTTTTGGGGAAAGGTGGACCCGCTGTCAGGAGCCTGGTGGCCCTGTATTATGGCTTTGACACAACGAGGAAGTACGTGGCATCCCTGGATGAGAAGGGCCATATGGAGATCGTCCTGCCGGCAGGGGAGTACGACCTCCAGATAACATCCCTAGATAGGTCCAAGATCTACAGTTATATTGGGAAAGTAGCCCTCGACCATGGTGAGGAAGAGATAATGGACATCACCCTTCAACATGGATATGTGGTTACAGGAAAGTTGACCAAATTGGTTGACACGCCAATGGAAGGCGCTTACATCAATTTCCAGCGTGTTGAGGATAGTGCGACGGTCTACGCAGTAGCGAATTTCGACGGCGCCTACACTGCATATCTTCCACGGGGAGATTACAAGGTGCTTGTTGATAACAGGTCAACGGGCAACGTCTCCTACTTTCACATGCAGGACCTGAAGGACCCTGGAACCGAGAACAGGATCGAACTTGACATCTGGGCGGAGAAGACCATTACTGTGACCGGACAGGTCTTCTGGGACAAGGACCATAACGGTATTCTCACCACCTCCCAGGAGGCCATAGACATAAATGACCAGGGTGGGTCCGCTGCAGTGGAGTTCGCCCTGTCGGGCGTTCCGATCTCCTTCACCTACGAGAACGGCACGATCGCCGTACTCACAGAGGATGAGGGGCTATACCGGGCCAATCTTCCGGTGGCAACATACACGATGGGTGTTGACATTTATGGATTCGAGAAACAGATCACATTATTTGATGTCGAGGGGACGGTGGAGCAGCAGAACTTCGGCATGAACAACACCGATGTGAGTTTGATATCCAGGGATACCGAGGTCCTGTTCAACGTCACCTACAACAAGATCGGGAAGAGGGAACTTGACATAAGGTCCGTTTCCGACCTCGAATTTTCGATCATTGCCACCGAGATATACATGAACGGGAAGAGCTACGAGTTCAAGACAGATGGTATGGGTCAGGCACGCGCCATGATCCCTCCCGGCGAGTATTTCCTTACAGTGGAAGCAGAATTCGAGGAGGATGGAGTGACCCACAGGCTATGGTCCGAAAAAGAGCTGATGATCAACCCGAGCAATGATATTCATCTCGAGGAGATCATGTTGAACTACACCGTCAACGTTGGATCCACCATGTTCCTTATCGACGAGGGCAGCTTCAGATATCCTGGAGAGGTGATAGTATCTGCCTATGCGTTGTTCGGATCTCCCGACCCTATTGCCACCGCGGAGACCGATTACAACGGCAGGTTCAACCTGGACCTACCCATTGGAGATTACATACTCCATGCGGAACACCTCCGGTTCGGCCAGCATTACATGTACTGGGATCAGGTCTCTGTAGGTGAGACGTTCACAGGCGGGAACTACGAGATGAGGACCACCCAGACCGTCACTGGCTCGCTCTATCCCAATTTCGCTGGTATCTCCCAGGGCTATATGTACATCATCGAAGGAGACAGATGGTTGGGTGTCAATCCCAGTGAGGACGGGCAATTCTCCTTCCAGATGTTCGAGGGGGAATATGAGATCGATCTGTTTGCAGAGATGGTTGAGGATCTTATGGGCGAATCGACCCATGTTCAATACGAGCTTCATTCCGAGCTATTGGTGGAAGGTCCTGTGGAAGGCCTTGACCTGGATCTCAACAAATGGGTGGAGATCAGGGGCAGCATATATTATGATGGGAACTCTGACGGCACCATCGGGGAAGAGGAGAAGATCCCATTCGCAACGATGTCCCTTATGGATCGGGAGTCGATACTGAGGGGGCCGATCAACGTCACCACCGACGATCTCGGCCAGTACAGGATGCTTGTCCCGTTCACGACACTGGATGTCACAGTGGCCACCGATGGGTACAAGGACGAACCCTCTTCTTTCTCCAGGGCGCTTGATATTTCAGTTTACAATCAGGTCGAATGGGACATTGAGGTGATCCCCAGGGACCTCAAGGTAACGGGGACGCTGTTTTTCGATACCGATGAAGATGGGGAGATCGGTCAGTTCGACGCCCGGATCTCCGGAATGAAGCTCACATTTGCCGACAAGAGGGGCGGTACCGAGATCATTATCTTCTCGGAGGAGGACGGCAGCTTTGAACTTGATCTGATACCCGGTGGCTATACCGTGTCTGGGTTCAAGTATGAGGGTGGTCTGCCGGTCTATGGATACATGGCCGAGCTTCAGATCGAGACCGGTGAGGACCTGCTTGATGAAGAGTGGATGGTCGTGGGTGCAAAAAGAGTGTCTGGAACGATATTCTTCACCGACACCGACGGTGAGCTTCACCTTCCAGAGACGGGTGAAACTATCCTCTGGAGGACAGTTCTGGGCCTGGAACTGGAAACGGAATTCCAGGGTGGGGCCTATAGAATGGACCTCCCATACTACGAGTATACGGTCACTTCCTCCATAGTGAACCAGGAGTACGACATGGATGTCACATACTCGTTGTACAAGACCGTTGACGTATCGGATGAGAATGTGGCAAGGGATTTCGCCCTTGAGCTCGAGAAGGAATTGGATCACTCCTTTTCCATCGACCTGGTGAAGGTGGAGGAACACGAGCAGGAGATGGCCTCCAGGGAGACCAAGAGGCTCATGTACTTCATCGAGAACACAGGCAACGAACCGATAGTGGTGAGTATCGATACTGGTGAAAAACCCGACGGATGGATAGTAGAGTATCCATTTGGAACGGATATCGAGCTCGAGATCGGCCAGAGGGTAGAGAGGCAGTTGAACGTCACCTCACCGGCGGAACCGAGGTTCTATAACTCCATCAAGGTGGAGGGCAGCGCGGTCGAGGGCACCATTGGATCCTTTGAGGTATCCATCAAGACGCCTCCCAGCCAGAAGGTGGAGCTCTCGATCGATGTAGCTCCGGTAGTTGGAGTTAACTTTGGGGAGACGATGGTCATCAACGTGAGCGTGAACAATCTCGGCTCCGGTGAGGACGTTGTCAACCTGATGCTTGACCCTATGCCTGCAGAAGATTCCGAGTGGGAGGTACTCTGGAATGGCGATCAGCCCTTCCCGGAGGGGGGTGAGAACGCCTCCATGGTCCCGTATGGTGGCAGGACCTATTCGCTTTTGATCAAGGCTCCCACCGAGGATGTTGCCAGGGTCGGGGATTCCATTACGCTGAAGATATTGGGAAAGAACCGGAAAGGAGACCTCGTGGAGACGCAGGTGACCGTGAAGATCACCGAACCCAACCTGGTTATCCTGGACACCTATCTCAAACTGACGAACAGGAAGCTGACAGATCCACTGATGGAGGGTGAGATAGAGGCCAACATAACGGTATTGGTCCAGGGAAGGGATGTATCGGATGTGAACGTCTCCCTCTGGGTAGGCCACGATCTCGTGGGTGAGTCGACCATATTCAGAATAGCCCAGGGAAAGACAGCCTATACGAGGATACGTTTCAACCTCTCGCAGTACAACATCTCGGAGAACAAGTTCCACACCTTTCAGGTTGTGGTGGACCCCTACGATACAATAGAAGAGTCCAACGAGGGGGACAATGCCGGAGTATGGGATGACGTACTGGTGGGCGAGATAAAGGAGGAGACCAGGGTGAACTGGAGGATAGTTATCTTCGCGGTCCTTGTGATCCTTGTAACCATCGGTATTCTGGCATACAGGCAGAAGACCCAGCCCATCTGATCAGGATAGGTAGGGTAAGGATAGTGGGGCCCCTCGGGGCCCCGTATCACCTGGTATCTAATCCACAACTCCATCGAAGACGCCTGCCTCTATGTTGGGCAGGGGCCTGGGGATGTCCTTGAGGGTCACCTGAAAGCTTTCCTTGTAGCCAACCAGGTTCATTATCATCTGATTGAAGTTGCCGTACATGATATCCACACCCTCCGCCCCTCCGGTCAGGTTGACGACCACCCATCCGGTCGACTTGAACTTTGCCCGGAGGGCCTGGGCGGTGCTCACCGTGGACTGTCCCTCCGTGAGTCCCTGAAGGGCATTTCCAAGCTCCTTGTGGACCATGAGCTCCTTGACCTTCTTCTCCATGTCGCCCGTCTCCTCAAGGAGGGAAAATATCCATGGGACCTTTCCTGTGAGCGTCCCCCCGTAGATCAATCCCCTGCCACCCATACCGCCGGTGTATGTTTGATTGAAAGCTATCTTCTTGGAGATGTTCAAACCCTTCCTGAACACGTCTGGCAGGTCTTTGAACACCTTCTCCATGAAGAGGTAGTCCTTGAGCTCTTGATATCCCATGGAGAGCGTGTTGAACTGCTCCCCTATCTGATCTCTGGTGAACCCCCTTGCCCCCCAGGAGGCCTCGTTCTTCCTCTCCTCGATAACCACGTTCTTCCAACCCATGTAATAGAGGAGCGATGCGGTGATGCCCTTGATCTGATGTGATCTCTGCTGTGGAAGTATCACACAGAGCCTGGGCCCTTTCTCCGTGGATATCAGCTTCTTGGCCCCTCTGAGCTGCAGGAGGGTCTTTTCCTCCACCTTGATCTTCGATTCCAGCTTGTCTAGCTCCTTGTTGTAGAAGTTGATCCGCCTCCAGTGTTCGTCCGAGAGGTCGCCCCTGGTCTTGAGAAGCTCCTTCATCTTCTCCCTGTTACCACGCAGATCTATAGGCATGGAAGCATCCAGCTTCTTCAACATCTCCATATCCCTGTCCCAGGCGGAAAGGGTGCGATCGATGGAATCGGTAAGGGAGAAGAATATCTCGTTGTAGAACTTCTCACCCGCCTTGGAGATCTGAACGACGAAATCGAATATGTTTCCCGCCTGATCCAGGTAGGTGCACATCAGGTTAAGGAATCCCTCGGGGGTAACCCGTTCCTTGAAGAACCTGCTCACAACCAGATTTCTGCGCTCCTCCTCTCCCAGCATCAGCGACGCAGAGATCGAGACCTTGATCAGGAACCTCTCCTCCTCGGGATCGGAGATCCACCTCTTGATCGGGATATCTATGAGAAAGTTCAGATGCCAGAGGTTATCACATACGGAGGCAAGGAGCATCAGGAGTCGAATGAATGGGTCCTCCTTCCATGGTCCCTGGCCGAGAAAGAAGAAGAAACTGCCTCTATTTCCCCTGCCAATATAGTTGAGATATGCACATAATCCAGTGGCGGTCGATGGATATTCGTAATCTTTTTCCAGCGGGGAGAGCATGAAAATATACTCGTCTATCGTCTTTTGATCCCTTCGGTCCCCGTGATGGTCGATCGTGAAAATATTCTCAAGTCTCTCGGGGTAGGTTATGTCGACGAATATGTAACATATGTCATCATCTATCTTGAGGAGTGGAATTTCATTATGTTCGATCGGAGAGGCGTGAAATGGAAAATCATATCCGAACCAGTGCTGGATCAGGTCCTTGATCATCAACGCCCCGTTCAAGCCATCCATGTCCGTGTGAAAATATATCCCCGTGGCCCCTTTCTCTTCGATGGTCTTCTTGAGAGGGCCGAGAAAGATATCTGCCTCCTCTGCGGTGATATCCTTTCCCGAGATGGAGAGCTCTCCATCCACAGGGCTCTTGATAAGGCTCATGGCATCCTTTTGATCAAGCGCTTTCCTCAGGTTGGAACCAGGTCCCACAGGTTCTTTCCTGACATCCTCTCCGGAATCTGAAGATCCGGTTCTGTCCTCCTTCAACTTGCTCCCCTTTTTCTCTCTCATGATTCCCTTGTTACCCTCAATGATCTCCCTGTTGGAGGGGATGTTCTTCTCCTCGCCCTCCTTTTCCCCGGATCCCTTATCAGGGGCTTTTTTCTCAGATCGTTTTTTCGGCAGATCCCCTGTCTTCGTATCTATTTTGGTTGTTTCCTTCCTGGAGGAGGTGGCCTTATCCTCATTGATGAAGGAGTCCAACGTCTTGCTGGAACCCTTCTTTTTGCGTTTACTCCCACCTCTCTTTCTGGGTGATCTCATGGACCATTCCTCTTGGATTCCGGTTATCTGTATATCTCTAACGGGATATATGGATGTATTCTCTATAGGCCTTGGAAGCAAAGGGGGTATCAATCCGAAAGGAGCGTGTCCCCCTCAACCACAACTGGTTCAGGATCATCATCCTGTTCCATGGGTTCTACATCATTCTCATCTTCGGAGGGTGGGGACGGCTCGTCCCCTCCCTCATCTGCCCCTTCGTTGACATAAAAGCTTTCATTGCTGGTGTTATCGACCTCATCAAGTGATTCGATCGCGCCCAGAATGTCCTCTTCCGAGCCGCTTACAGCAGCTTCAAGCTGTTCCTCTGTGGGTTCCACTCCGTAGAGCTCGATATATATCCGGCGCTGTTCCAAATACGGATCATTTGCCTTTTTCCTCATTTTTCTACGCTGGATGGAGACGCCCAAAACGATGATCCCAACGATGAACAATGCCACAAGGAACAGAAACACCGGGATCAGCTTATCCTTTGGGACCCATGACAGGAAAGGCATCACATCTGTGAGCATCTCGTAGAGATCGTCCGTGAAATCATCGGACCCCCCGTCTGTAGGGGCATCTCCCACCTCAATTATGATCTCCTGTGAGGTCACAACGGTCATACCATCTTCGGCTATTACCTTGATCCTTAGGGTATACTCCCCTTTCTTCGCATTATCATCGGGTCGAAACACGATCGATACAGCTGTCATCTGCTTGTCCTGAAGCCCCTTCATCGAGGGGAGGGTATAGTATGCAGTGGTCTCGCCGCTCTTTGTAAGGGTGGCCCATCCCTCAGAGACGATCTCCCCCTCTATCACGATGGTGACATTGTCCCCGTAGGTCCCGTTGTTCATGATATTGAAGGTGAAAGGTTCGCCCTTTATCGCACCTTTCCCCCTGTAGGCCAGGTGTTCGGTAGAAGCATGCAGCTCGGGGGTATAATCCGATATCTTGATCATCCCCTCAGACACCCTTGAATAGCTGCCGTTGGAGTACGTCATAATCTGGAGCGAATATATCCCCAACTCCAGTCCAAGGTCATATGGTGTGAACGTCCTCTCATCTTCGTAGTCGATCCAGGAGCTTACGTCTCCTCCCAGGTAATATGTCCCCACCCTCAGGAGATATCCCACCTCCATCGACGACCTGCTGGGGGATTCCTCCCAGGAGATGGTCTGATTGGCGCTGTTAAGGTAGTAAGGGCCCAATGTTGGGACCTCGACCGGTGGCGGAGTGCCCTCTTCCACGATGCGGAAGGTGTGTTCATAAATATCCCAACCTCCGATACCATCAGTCACGTTGATGAGGAGAACGTAGTGTCCCGGATCGAGTGCCTTCTTGTCCTGTGGGAAATCAAAGAAGATGTTCTCGCCTACGGGGACCCAGGTCGTGAACCACCACAGGTTGTTGTTGAGTATCTGCACCTTGTAAAATAGCGTGTCGTCCTCCTCATCGAACGCCTCATCCCAGTACAGGTGAGGTCTGGAGGAGAATATTCGATCGGGATGCGCCATCCCCGTGAACACAGGTGGATAATTTACAGGGATATCAACGATGACGCCGTAGGTTGAGGAGATATTCTCGGTTCCCAGGGCATCCGTGGCCTTCCACCTAATCTTGTTGTAGGCTCCCTTGTCGTAGAATTCGATATTGGCCCAGGCGTTGTATGCTCCGGGTTCGACCTCAACGTATCCGTCAGGCTCCAACCACTCTCCAAAGTCATCGGTTGTGGTCCGGTATGAATACCTGATGGTCTTGGGGACCACTCCGCTGGCATCAGAGCTGTCAGACCCGGGTTTGAAATCCATCCATGTGATGGAACAGTTCACGTCCTCGTAGAGCTGAGTCACCCTTGGCTGGTGGTTTGTAAAGAACGGTGGGTCAGAATCTATCCACAGGTTCACCGGTTCCGATATCCCTGGGCCGTTGCCGACCCGGTCCATCGCCTGGAAGATCACGTAATTATCCCTGCCATTCTCGAGCTTGACCTTCGCCCATACTTCGTACGTGCTGTTGTCTATCTTCTGAACACCCTGGACGGGAACGGGTTTATTGACTATCTGGTCAAGGCCCGTGGTCGTTTTCAGATACTTGATCGAGGAGGTGTTCACACCTCCTCCCTCCACGTCAGTGATCCTCGCCCTGCAGATGACCGTGTCCGAGCTGTTCCACTCCGTCCCGGTCGGGTAGATCACCGTAACCGCGGGTGCTTTCGCATCTATTACAGGGCCGTCCATGATATCTGACACGACAGCCCCGGAATCCCTCTCCCCCTTGACCTCGATCCTCCAGTAGGTTTTCCCCATTGTGTTCAGATTTGTAATAAGCCTGTAGTTCTGTCCATCCATGAAATCAATATCACCGGGGAACTCCCTCCACATAACGAGAGGCTCTGACAGGATGGGCTGTGTGCCAAGGAGGTCCTTGTAGAACTGAATATTGGGATATCCCGATACCGGCATGTCGTTGTCCTCATCCCTGTAGATGAAGGTGAAGTTGTAATTGGAAGTGTTCGAACCTATGGCCGGGTTGAACTCAAAATCACCCCAGAAAAGTGGTATCAGGATCTCGGGAGCCCTGTTCACTGCCGAGTTTACACCGCTGTGCTTGGCGAAGAATATATCCTTTCTGTAGGTGTTGAAATCCCTCTCATCAGCCCAGACCACCAGGGGCCTGCCATCATTGTCATATGTCATGATCGGATCGCTCTGGGTCGTGGGGTCCGATCCATACCTTTCGGTATCATCCACCCTCATGATCCTGTCCCAGTTCCTTCCTCCATCCGAGGAGTTCCTGAAGTATATCTCACCGTCGTCAAGTCCGGGGACATCCCTCTGCCATACCACGGAGACCAAACCATCGCCCAGGGCGGATACATACGGGTTGATATCGACGGTCTCATCCGGGGCCATGGCAACCCTTACATTTTGGGAAAAGGTCTGGCCTTTGTCCTCGCTTCTGGTGAACCATATCTCGTCTGGTCCTGCCCTCTTGTCCGTCCAGGCGATAAAGAGGTTTCCCTCATCATCCAGGGAGGGTGTGGCACGGGTCCTTGAGTTGTACTGTATATCATCGGTGAACTCCACCTCCTCCGAGAACGTCTCACCGCCATCATTGGATGCGGTCAGGTATGGCTTCATACCATACGTATTATCCCGCCCATCCTGCCAGGTGACGTAGATGTCGTTTCCCTGTATGGCCGCCCTGATGAAATCATGGTTTCGATGTTCATCGTACAGCAACCTGTCGGAGTTTATCATCTGGGGGATGGACCATGATGATGCCCCATCTGTGGAGTAGGAGCTCCACACATTCCTGTAAGCACCTTCCATGTTCCTGTCCTCCCAGGCGCAGAACAGGCGGTCGTCATCGTTAATGACAAGATTGGGTTTGTGGGAATCCCAGTTCTTCATCTCCTTCTCCGGATCCTCGTGGATCTTTGGGAGGTCGATCCTTATAGACCTTGTGAAGTTCTCTCCATCCTCTGCCCAGGCCATTCTGATCTGGGCGGGGTCGAAGCGCTGGTCCTCCCACGCGACATAGACAGTGCTATTTTGGGATATTACCATGGACGGGAACTGCTGGTTCGTGTCGTCGTTAGACTCATTGCCATCTAAGAGGTTATCATCGACCCTCATACCAGGGGCCCATGTCATTCCGTTGTCGTCGGAGTGGGTGATCATCACATCGTTGAACACGTAGGACGTTTTGCTGTGATAGACGACGTAGATCCGATCCCCGGTATCCACTGAGATATCCATTGGGATCTGATCGTGGAACCGATCGTTCCAGTTGACCATTGTGTTCGCAGAGAAGATCGGCAATCCTCCCGATACGTCATCGGAGATAACTGCGATCATCGGCAGGGTGAGTAAAAACAATATTAACGAAATAGTGATCGTTCTTCTCATGGTATTGATCCCTCCAACGGTCCATGTGGAATCGTGCTGGAACAGAAGATGCAAATGCCTACTAGGTATATTAACGGTTTGTATCCCAACTTTGACAGATAGAATATAATCTGGGTCTGTCAATTTTGGGAGAGACCTCACTTTGACATTCATCTATGCTCATTTATGTCAAAGTTAGGTTGTATCTACGGAAGTTTATGCGGAACTCCACCATGATCCACCAGTGATTTTATTTAGGCTAGAACGTTGTTCAAATCTTAACTGAAACTGAATGTTAGGCTGAAAAATGTTAATCTCTTAAACATTCAAACCTTTGACGAATCAAAGATTCGTCAGGTTTTTTTTATTTTGGCTTGTATAATGATTAAAATCAAAATAACTGTATTGATCTTGAATGTTAAGTTTGGATTGAGCTAAACTCTTAAACATTCAAACCTTAGAAAAATCAAAGATTTTTCAGGTTTTTTTATTTTGGCTTGTATAATGATTAAAATCAAAATAAAAAAAGGGGGCCCAAAAGGGCCCCCAGGTCGGCCAAATATCTGCACCTCAATAGGTTATGTACGGATATCCACCGAAGGCGTCGAACGACTCCTCCACATGTATGTTCTCCTCGGTTATGATCACCATATCGATGACCACATAGCCCGCCATGACCCCCTCGGGGACCATGAAGTAGAAGCCCAGCTTGTAGAAGGTCATTCTGCTCCAGTATATCCAGATGCCGTTACCAGATAGAGGTGCATCTCCAGGATAGTTGGATACGTTGAAGAACGGGAGGTTCAATCCGGAGTGTCCCACGCCCGTGAGCGGGTCCACGTATGGATCGTCCGGTCCCGGGACCGAGAATCCATCATATTCATAGTCCGCAGGATTGAACGCCTCGAAGTTCATCTCTTCCACTATCTTCTCCTGAGCCAGTTCATCCAGGCCCAATTCGAAAGTAGGATAGTCCGTCGTCTGCGGATTGTAGACCCATGGACTGGTCATGGAGAAATCTCCAGCTCTTGGTATCCCGTCTCCATCGATATCATCATCTTCATCATAGGATTTGTTATCGGACGGGCCCTCCCAACCGTCGAAGGCAGCAGGGTCCACGTCGATAGTACCATTGTGGAAGGTGATACTAACGTTGAGGTTCCTGTAGTACTCCTCCAGGAAGAATTCGGAATTTGGATGCCCGTTCTCTATACCGATTATGACCTCCATGTAGAGCGAGGTTCCCTTGTTCATGGTGGAGTCGATGATCCTGTACGGGAAGCCGTAGAAGTCATGAAGGAAGCCATTAGCGTCGTATTGGACGAAAGTGGGCGCAAGGAGCGCGGATACCGGGAACTGCTCTCCAGGTCCGAACCCGGGGATGTACCAGTCGAGTCCGCCGCCAGCCTGCGGGAAGCCGATCCTGTTGAGGGATATGCTTGTATCAAGCCTGTCATCGGGGATCGTAGGCCTGGGGTCCCAATTATCATCCATTCTGTCGCCGTCCGTATCGTCGCTGACCGGGTCGGTATCGTACATGTTCCATCTGTAGAGCTTGGGTGTTACAGGGGCCGGTCCCTTTTCCATCCAGCCCAAACAGTCTCCAAATGTGGTATATGATTTATATCCAGGCATGGCGACGTCCTGGTTGAACCACAGAACGGCGAAATCCTCGGGAGATATAGATGTTGGAGCGCCGCTCATGTACCAGACCAGCCATGGGTTGATATTGTACAGCACGACGTTGTAGGTATTGAACGGAAGCTCCCCATATTCGAAGGCCTTGGTGAACCAGTATGTCCACCAGTTGTACCTGCCGTCGGTAAGCTTGGAGAAGCCAGAGCCGGTGTTCTTGAGCGAGTGGTCGTTGTTCCACCTGTCGGGAACCCATCTGCCACCGCCGGTCTCATTGGTCACCTGTTCGTATCCGTACTCCTCCCTGGAGTTCTTGTTGATCGGTCCGGGAGCATAGGCCTGTGTCTCCTTATCGTCGGAGATATCGTCTCCATCGCTGTCGTTCCTGTTGGGGTTGAGCCTGAAACGGTATGCTATGAGGGTTGTAAGCTCGGGGTCCATTCCACCGCCACCCATGTCAGGGGGCGTCATCCAGGCCCAGAACCAGTATACGATGTCCTGCTCCTCTATGTTGAGGATGCCGTCGTCGTCGTTGTCCTCCCAAGGGTCCGGAAGGCCGTCGTTATCCGTATCGACGAGGTGTCCATCAGTGGAATCTCCAGATCCCGCTTCAACACCATCTATGAGCATATCGTTATCGGTGTCCCAGTCGTTTGGGTCCAGTCCGAGCGCGATCTCTCCAGCGTCGTTGAGTCCATCCCCGTCCGTGTCGGGGTTGTTCGGGTCGGTTCCCTGTCTCATCTCCTCGGTGTCGGAGAGCCCATCCCCGTCATCGTCCGAGTTGCCATCTCCGTCTCCGTCACCGTCGCCCTCTGCAGGTCCGTCCCCTCCTCCACCAGAGTCTCCGCCTCCATTTCCTGAGCCGCCGGTCCCGTCGTTGCTGTAGTCCCAGGGGAACTGGTCATCCGGGTCCAGCAGGCCGTCACCATCTGTGTCCGCGTTGGTCGGGTCTGTGGCCCTGTAGACGTTCTCCCCGGTCTGGCTGTCCACGTATGCCAGCCTGTAGTACTCTGCATAGTTGTCGTAGGGATAGTCCACGAGGTTGAAGTTCGCGTTCTCCTCTCCTCCGAAGAAGTCGAAATCATCACTTGCGTCGGATGGGTCCACCGGGCTCATTCCGCTCTCAACCTCCCACCCGTCCGGAAGTCCGTCGCCGTCCGTATCCCAGTTATTGGGGTCCGATCCAGCTGCGAACTCCGCAACGTTATCAAGCATATCTCCGTCAGGATCGTAGTCCGCATCCTTATTGGAGAGTGGGTTCAAGGCGCTAGCAAAGCCCATGAAGGCAGAAACCCCCAGGACCAATGCGATCAATATTGCCAAACTTTTCATTTAGTAGACCTCCAGGTCTTTTCTCTAAGCTATCATTTGTGGTACAAGTTATATAAGTGTTATGATGCGAACGTTGAACAAAATCAGGTGATCAATTATTAGAATAAAATGATAATACATATAATGTCAGAATGACAATACGGTATTAAAACTACTAAATATATTGTTTATAGCGATAATAAGATTATAATAACCCATCATGAATATAGGTCGTACAAGAAGCATAAACATGAATATCGAAGATAAAGCGGGAAATATATATTACGGAGGTGTATATGGATGATGCTTGAATGGATGCAACTGGTCAACCGCAGAGAAACTGATGTGCGATGAGATGCTGGGGTCATTATCAAGATGGCTAAGGCTTGCCGGCTATGACGTACTCTACCTCAGGAAGATGGATGATAATGATGTGATCAGGTACTCGGTTGATGAAGGGAGATCGCCAATTACGCGGGAATAGGGACCTATCAAAACATACTTTAATCACCTAGCATTAGGCTATCGGTTGAGGTACGGGGAACGGATAATATGATCATCGATGAATCCAGCTACAATAAGATCTATTCCGAACTCAGGAACTATCGGGATATCGAGAGGTTGACCCGGAAGTACAACGATCTATCCAAGGAGTTCTTCCTGGTGGTCTACACTCAGAAAATGATAAGAATGGTAACCCAGCAGTTTCACCGTGTCAAGAACTCCGCTCCGAAATTGATCAAGCAGTGGGACGGTGGGAGGTCCTTTCTCGATATCTCCGAGGGCCTTTCGTTTCCAGCTGTTATGACCGCATTCATCATTCTGACCAGCCAGGGTATCGGCAAGAAGTCGTTTCGAAAGATGCTCATGGATACGTCCAAGATCAAGGATAAAAGGATGAAAAGAGAGCTTATCGAGGTAAATGAGAACGACCCTATTTACTCGCCCATGGGGGATCGAGTGCAGAGGGAAAGAGGTATCAGGGGAGAGGAGAGGATCAAGATATGGCTTGACTCCCATGGGATAACCTATGAACGTGAGGAAGATCTCAGGGCTGCGGGGTCAAAGACTCCAGATTTTCTGTTAAAATCACCTATATTCTTCAGGGGTGAGAGCATCAAATGGATCGAGTCAAAGGCATCCTTTGGAGACCTCAAGGAGATCAACAAGAACCTGACCAAACAGGTTATCCCATACCATGAGCTCTTTGGCCCAGGGATGGTGATCTACTGGTTTGGGATCGTGGACACAGCTCCCGTTCTTGATGGGATCGTGATCGAGACGGACGGGGTGCTGGAGGATCATTGGGACCTCTGATCGTTCTCCGGGGAATAATGCTCCACCAGAAACTTCTTCAACGATCCCAGATCGCCACCTCTCCAGAGAAGGACATTATCGATCCTTGAAACCCTGTTATCCTTCCATTTCTTCATGATGGAGAGTATCTTATCTATCCTTGGTCGGCCTACAGTATCGGAGAGGAGCGTGAACTCCTCATCTTTCGATGTTATGCAGTATATCATGTCCTCCGGAAATGCCCTGGTGCCGAACCAGAACACTTCCACCATGGGGTCGATATCCCCCATCTCCGATGCGATCAACCATCTTCTTGTTGGGTCGTAATCGATCACGTCGATCAGATCGTCTCCGGCGATATCCAGAAGGGAGCTATTCCTCCGGGTGCAGTAGAATCCACTTATGCTCCTTATCGCCAGTGCGAAACCACCCTGATACTCAATACCAAGTGAGCACAGGTCCTCCTTGAGCGCGTGAAGTCTCTCCTTCAATAGCTGATCCATGGGTCTGAAGGCCCCGGGGACCACCCTGATACCGTCCTGTCTGGACCAGGGTGGGATCAATCCATCCCCTTTTAACTTCTCACCTCTCTCTTCCATTATCTGCCTCTCACGAACATTTGGAGTAACCACAGGAGTAGCAGATATTGCATCCGCCCTCGTATTTCAGGGAGTATCCGCAATCAGGACAGACCCCCACGACCTCAGATCCGTTGATCTTTCCGGTTGGCCCGGTCTGTTCAACCCCTGCAGAGTAATAGTCAAGGTTCGGGGACGAGGTCATCTCCTCCTCTATGCTGATGGATTTCCCCAGAAGGTA
>JAGLEG010000520.1 GCA_023145185.1 Thermoplasmata archaeon | reverse complement strand
ACATCCAGATAGGAACCAACGGATGAGGGGACCAGATCCCTCCAGGCGTCCCCCTTGATCATGAGCTCCCTTATGCCGGTCCCCGAATATAACTCCCGGTCGACCAGTGCGGTGGACCTCACCTCGTATCCCGCCAGTTTGAATAGTTTTGCGGTCAGAGGATTGTTAGAGTAGACGATATCGAAACCTGGACAGAGGGACTCCACGTGGCCCACCCAGATCGAGTACCTGTTCACATCCCGGATCGGAACCACTATTATCCGTTCAGACCATCCGTTATCGGCCCCCCATTGGAGGAGCATCTCGAACCTCTCTTTACCGGTGAACGGATCCCGGAGCGTGTACGAGCTCTCTGCGGATCCGATGCCCACCACCAGCTGATCGACCTCGGACAGGGCGGACTCCATTATGGAGACGTGGCCCAGGTGGAGCGGTTGAAAACGGCCAATGAAGAGACCTTTCATCATGTTCTTGATACAACGGGAGATATATCATCTTTATCCAGAACAACGTCCTTCATGGAGTGACGAGATATATTAAGGGCATCGTTAAATAAAATGGCAGCAATGATATCCTTGAAGGGTTGATTTCTACCAGGGTGGGTCGATTGCAATGGATCTTGAGAAAGGGAATAAAAGCGAAGAGATACCGGATGAGGATCACATAATGGATCAGGGACCTGACGAACAGGGATTTCCCGACATCGGTGAGAATGATGAACTTGAGGTGGGATATCCGGAATTAGAGGGAGACGAAGGTCTGCAGAAGGAACAGGGATGGGAGGACCCACAGGAGGACGAGCTTCCCAACATCGAAGAGAATATTGACCTGGAATATCCGGAATTGGGAGGGGAAGAAGGTTACGAGGAGGAGGAACAGGGGTGGGAGGAGGAAGAAAGCGAAGGGGATGAACAGGAGGAGGAGGGCGAGGACGAACCGCTGAAAAGGGGAAAACAGAAGAAAGGGCCCGGGAAGATCGCCGTCATCGCAGTGGTGGGGATCATGATACTGGCTGCGGTGGGCGTTGCGATCCTCGTGGGACTGACAGGAGATGACGACGATGGACCATCTCTTATGGACCGGTTCGATAACCTTGGAAACGACGTTCCCGCCGCCAATCCACTATCTGCAAGGATCTCCGAGGTGAACCCCTCTGATGAGTGGTTCGAGATCTACATCGAGGGAGGGGCGACGGGAAGTGTGGAGGGATGGTCCCTCACCACTTTCGACGAGGAGCTCATACCCATGCCCACCGTCTCGGGACTTGACGGCTACGATCACATCATGGTATACACCTCGTCGGGCACGGCCGATCTTGATGGCTCCGATGGGGAGGCCACGGTCTATCTGGACCTGGAACTTGATATCCTGGATGACCAGGGCGATGAGATAGCGCTCTTCGACCAGGAGGAGAACATCATCGATTTCGTGGCTTGGGGTGAAGGGAACGGGGATACGCCCAGGGAGGGGTGGACAAACACCAGCTATATCCCCTCCCCCGAAGAAGGGAGCTCAATATCAATTCAAGGACCGGATGAGGGCTCTGACTCCTACTGGACCCAGGGGCCACCATCGCCACTTGGAAATTCAATAGTGAGAATAGACCTCGGAGATGAGTTCATCCACGTGCAGAACGGGAGGGCGGAGGAGGTTGGGGTGGACGATTCGTACCCATGGAACAAGGATATATTCATCAAGGCCAAGAGCGGAGTTCCACGGGGACATGGCGTGGACAGATCGGACCTCAAGGATGTTCTGGAGTACTCATCGTTCACATACAAACTTCTGAGGGAGATGGGCTACAACCTCCCGAAATTCTCCGGGGAGGAGAGCGATGGAACCCCATACCTGAGGATAGTGGTCACCAAGAATGGAAGCTATGAGGGCTTCTACAACGGCACCACAGGCGAGGTCCATGTGGATGTGGGAGACAATAAATACGCATCCAAGCAGACCGTGGAACATGAGATATTCCACGCGTTCCAGATGGCACAGAGGTCCGACGGCTCGTACGGTATAAATCCAGATGAAAATAATTTCATCGACGAGGGGATGGCCGAGTTCTTCGGCAGGTACTCGACGATGAAGAACTACAACATCTCCTGGCAGGAGATGGAGGAGGAGCTGCGGGACAGCGGCTCCATGAACCTGTTCAATATGTCCACCGACCTGAACTTCGACCTCTTTACGGAGTGGCCGGAGGATGACGATGCGCTGGACCACTACACCATGTCCTTTCTGTTCATCAAGTTCCTGATGGACAAGTTTGGCATGGACGTACTGAAAAAACTGCACGATGCCGTCAAGAACTTCGATGGACCCAACAGGGATGGAAAGGACGAAGGTGACGTGGTGGGCAAAGATGCGGTGAAGAAGGCCACAGGCGTTGACTTTGACGACCTCCTGATGGAGTTCATGCTCTGGAGGATAGAGGGCAGGTTCGAACAGTACAAGGGCATGAAGTGGCCAGGTTACGAGGTCGAGAACGAGCACAACTTCACCGGAGGGCAGATAGATGATGACGAGATGGCCGAGCCCCACGGAACCGTTGTGAACGAGTTCATCATGAACGGAAAGGACGGCGTGATAACCCTCAAAGGGGAGACCAACAAGACCCGCTGGGGGGTCACCGTTATCATGGTCAAGCCGGACGGATCGAAAGAGTATAAAAAGGAGAAGGCGGACGAGGGAGGCGTGATATCGATATACATCCCGGCCGGATGCGTCAAGGTGATCGTCCTCAAGACCAGACTGGACGATGCTGAAGATGATTTCGGCGGGTTCAATATACGGCTGCAGGGCGGCCCGGTGATCACCCCGGCAGGGGCCCAGTTCAACATGAGCCACATCATGTGGGACCCGTTCCCCTTTAACTTCTCGGTCATTGACAACCTGATCAACGCATCGCTCCGGCTTCAGGTGGGCAATTCGTCCACGTTCTCAAATCTCTCCCTGGACCATCTATTTGGACCCCTTCCGGAACGGGGGGAGGTCTCCTACCCACTGCCTCTGGACAACGGCACGATATGGTGGAGGTACAGATGGGAGAGCGGCGACCATACGGGGCCGTGGGAGGGGTCCACGAACTTCACCAAGTGGTCTGGCTGGGATGACCCCGAGATCATGTGGGACCCGATCCCGATAAGATATGAAACGGAGAACGGGAGCTGGATAAGGATCATTCCGAACACGACCATTACCTTCCCCGGCTATGAGATACCCGAGGAGATCGAAGATGAGGTCACTTCCGAAGGCGTTCAGATCAGGCTCAGAGGCAGCGCGCCGCCGATCGACGTCAACTGGAACTTCAGCCATCCATTCCCCGTTGGAGCCTATGTGGAGCCAGGGCACGATACCCTCGAATGGAGGGTCTTCTTCCCGCCGTTCCCCGACTGGCCCTGGTTCAGGGAGGATATCATGTGGGACCCCACCCCTCCGACTCTGGAGCTTCTCGATCCGGCCCCACCCGCCAGGTCCAGGGAGAACCGAACCGCAAGATTGGGGGTGAACGACTCCTGGATGGTGGACTCCTTCTTCGACGTCCACTACGGCATCGAGGAGCCCAGTAAGGTCTATACGAAGGAGCCAGGGCGTGTTGGTTTCGATGAGGATATGATCATCTACGAACTGGAGCTCAACCTGAGCGAGCTATATGAGGGGACCTGGACCTTCAACATCTCGGTAAGGGATGGATATGGAAGGGCCTCCAACCACATAGAGTTCCAGATCGAGGTGGACAGGAGCGCTCCGGAGTTCGTGATCGAGACGGACGGAGCTGGCGATCCGCCCATGTTCAACGGACCTTTCGAGATCACCATCTGGACCGAGGACGAGACGGCGGAAGATGTCCTCCTTAGAATTATCGATAGTGGTGGAGGAATTACAACGGTCGATGTTTTCCTGTCCAATCCTCCCACGACCCATACCAGGGAGTGGGTTGGTATCTACGACCTGATAGAATACCCGCTTCCCGAGGGACCGATAACGATCGACGTCCTGATCATTGACGATGTGGGCAACCAGAGACAGGGTTCCATGATCGGATTGATCTCACTGATACCTCCCGAGGTGGTGATCATTGAACCTGTGGAAGGTTGTAGCTTGTGTGTTGGGCTTTGCCATATTGTAAATGTTGACATATTCGAGGACCAGACCCAGTTCATCACAATAAAAGAGGTCAGGGTAGTTCTCAGGTGCATGGAAAATTACACCGAAGTTGAGAATGTGACAATTTCCTGGTACAGTTACTCCTACTACGGAGGTTTCATCCTTGTGCCTCCATGGGCCAGCACCGTCGTCCCCTGGAGGATCGAGGTGTATGCCGTGGACACCGCAGGCAATGTGGGATCCGCAACCAGATCGGTAATATTGAACGATCCGTGATCAGAACATGTCGAAGAACAGGCGATAGAACCTGCTGTCTCCGGTTAGCTCTGGATGAAAGCTGGCGGCCAGCAGGTTCCCCTGCCTCGCCAGGACGATCCTCCCATCTAAGGACCCCAGGACCTCACACTCCCCCCAGACCCTGGTGATCAGGGGCGCCCTTATGAAAACGCCAGGATAGGCCCCCACGCCCTCGATCTGTATCGGGGCCTCGAAGGACTCGCTCTGGGGGCCGAACGCGTTCCTGTCCACGCCCATCTCC
>JAGLEG010000052.1 GCA_023145185.1 Thermoplasmata archaeon | reverse complement strand
TATCGATATCGTAGGCGTCGCCCTTTTTACTGGCCGCTCCATCCTTCACCATCGCGTTTATGTTCTCCCGGATGGTGCTCAGGTTGAGTATGATATCCGACCTGACCACCGACTGCGGCCTCTTGAAGCCGTGCCTTCCGAAATAATCCTTTCCATAATATTTTATCACATGCATATAACGGTGCTTGTGGTTTCCCGCCATTCCCCGTCCACCCCTCTTACCTGCACCCCTTCTGGCCTTGGTACCGTGGCCATGGGTCTTCTTTCCCCTCAGTTTAAATGTCTTCTTTCCGGGCATCATTGTCACCTCAGAGCATCCTCTTGATCAGAACGTTTATCTTCTCTCCCCGGTAGCCGAGCGCGCCACCCACCTGAAAGCTCCTCTTAATACCCTCGTAACCCCCCTTATTGGGCGGGGAGAGCCTGAAAATTGGCTTCACATCTTTCAGCGAATTGTAGTTGACGGATCCCGTGGTTACCGCGGATGCGAACTCCTTGATGTCCTTGAAATCCGAGTTCGCCTTGATGTACTTGTCCGTTATGGGCTCGTCTCCTATCAGCTTGCCCCTGGCCTGGATCATTTCGGCCATGGACTCATTGGACACCTCACCCCAGGTGACGTAATCCTTTACCTTCTTCAACATGCCGGTGTACTCCGCAGTTTCCGGTATCACCACACAGTGATTCGTGCGGTTGAGCCTCAGAAGTTTCATCGTTAATTTGATATCGGGCTTGATGTTCAAAGTGCCCCTTACCCTGACTACAACAAAGCTCATTGGTCATCACCGCCTTTTATCTCCTGCTCCGGTACTCCCAAAGCCCCCTTCTTATGTTCCAGCAAGACCCTCTGGGATTCCTGAACCTTCACGGCGTTGATCCTTTTGAGTGCGTCCATTACAGCCTTGGCGTTGTTGACCGTCGTCTTGGTCTGACCCCTGGAGAAACCCCAGGCGTCCTTTATGCCCGCCAGCTTCAGCATCTTCTTGGCGATATCTCCCACTGCCAGGCCTACACCCATGGGTGCAGGTCTGAGGGTGACCAGTGTAGATCCGGACTTTCCTTCCACCTTGAAAGGCAGGCTGTGCGGGTTCATACATCCACACCTCCACGATCCACATCCCCTGACCAGCTCCACCATGTTGAGCTTGGCGTTATCGATCGCCTTCTTGATCGTGGGCCCGACCTCCTTTCCCTTGGCCGCTCCCAATCCGACGTATCCATCTCCGTTGCCGACAACGACGGTTATGGAGAACCTGGTCCTCCTGCCTGAATCCGTCATCCTCTGGACCATATTGACCTTGAGGACCTCGTCCACAAGTGACTCACCCATCAGGTGGTCCACTATCTGTGGCTCCCTGAGGGGAAGGTCATCGGAGAGGGCATCGCTCATATTGGTTATCTTGCCCGCCTTTACCATCCGTCCAAGGCCCGTGGTGGGGTTCCAATCGTTTGCGTCGAATCTATTTTCGCGCCTTCTCTTGTTATCCCTTCCACCACCCCTGCCGCCTGGTCCACTTCTGTTGCCAGGTCCACGGGACCCTGCATTTGAAGGTGGAGCGGTGGGTTTGTTCACCACAGGTGGCTGTTTTGGAGCCTCCTTGGGAACCTCCTTGACCGGTTCCTTCACCTCGGGTGCGTCGCTCTTCTTGGTATCCTCTTCGCTCATGTTCACATCTCCAGGATCTTGGATCTCATGGTCTCAAATGCTTTCGTAAAGTTCGGATCTCCCTTCTCCTTCCCCGAGATCCTGTC
>JAGLEG010000519.1 GCA_023145185.1 Thermoplasmata archaeon | reverse complement strand
AAAGGACACCATGTGGCTCGCCAGGGAGCGCCTCGCAGAGAAGCTGGCCTCGGAGATAATCCTCTCCAAGAACCCCAGTCAGACCTTCCGATCATGGAGGGAGCAGTTCGCCGTTTCTCAACAGGATCTGGCACGTCAGATCGGCGTATCCCCTTCCCAGCTCTCCGACTACGAGAAGGGGAGGAGGAAGAACCCCTCACTCAACCTGATGAAGAAGGTGATCGCGGGGCTGATCAGCCTCGATGAGATAAGGGGAGCGCCGACCATCAAGAAATACTCAATGGACCTTCAGGATGAGGCTATCATAGATATCGCGGAATTCACCGTCGGGATCAACCCCTCGGTCCTCATAGATGTCATAGAGGGAGATCTCCAGAAGGAGCACGAGGATGAGTCGGAGAACTACATCAGGAGGCCCATTATGGGATTTACCCTCATAGATTCCATTCTCGGGGTACTGAGGTTCTCATCGATGGATTACATGAAGGTATACGGAAGGTCAACGGAGAGGGCCCTCCTTTTCACGAAGGTGGCCTACGGCAGGTCGCCCATGATAGCCGTCAGGTCGCATCCCATCAAACCTGCAATGGTCATATACATAAAACCCGACAAGGTCGACCGGCTGGCAATAAGGCTCGCCCGCCTGGAGAGGATCCCTCTTGTCACCACTGAACTGGACGTGGAGGAACTGAGCCGCAGGTTGAGGAAACTTATCTGAGAGCGGGGTGATATCTTGAGATCGGGAATAGTCAGCTATGGAGTGTACATACCAAGGTACCGGATATATCCAGCCGAGATAGGCAGGGTCTGGGGACAGGATGGAGAGGCTATGGGGAGGGCCCTTGGGGTGGAGGCGAAATCCGTCCCGGCACCCGACGAGGACGCCGCGACGATATCGGTGATGGCCGCAAGAAGGGCGCTGGCGAGAAGCTCCATTGATCCGGAGGATATCGGGGCGATCTTCGTGGGAAGTGAATCCCATCCCTACGCGGTGAAGCCGACGGCGACGATAGTCTCGGCGGCGATAGGTGCGACCCCGGTCATGACCGGAGCGGACCTGGAGTTCGCCTGCAAGGCGGGTACGGCCGGTTTCCAATCATGTCTTGGCCTTGTGAACAGCGACGATGAACAGATCCCCATCAGATATGCGCTTGCCATCGGGGCCGACACCTCACAGGGTGCTCCCGGCAACGCGCTGGAGTACTCAGCGTCCGCAGGAGGTGTAGCACTCATAGTGGGGAGGGAGAAGGTCATCGCGGAGGTGTGCCTCACCATGTCCTACACGACGGACACCCCGGACTTCTGGAGGAGGGAGGGGATGATGTACCCATCCCACGCCGAGAGGTTCACCGGCGTCCCCGCATACTTCAAACACGTGGAGATGGGGGC
>JAGLEG010000518.1 GCA_023145185.1 Thermoplasmata archaeon | reverse complement strand
CGATCGGTGAGGCCCATAAGGATGATCTCCCCCGAGAATCCAGGGATCACCCTTTCGGCAAGGCCGTTGAAACAACCTTTCGCTTCAAGCCTGGCCTCCCCCGAGCAGCCACTGCAGTCAACGTACATGCCCCTTCCCGACATTTTGATATTACCTCTACAGGCCAGCCTTGAACGGCCAATGGACCCAAGCAACTCCATAACGCACTCACCTCGTCGAGGAAGTGTATGGCGCCATCCATATTTCAGATTTCCCGTGGAGGCCGTTGGAACATTGAACAGATTATTAATATCTCTATCACGGTCCCTGCATGGAAGGGCGTTACTCATGAGAAAGACGGGTGTTTCCAGGGATGATGTGGCTCAACGCCTGGATGGCGCCATGTCCAGGAATGTGGACATCTCCTCCGGAAGGATCATGGGCTCCATGTGCTGTTCGCCGCATCCGATAGCCGTGGAAGCGCACATGAGGTTCGTGGAGTCCAATCTGGGGAATCCCGGCCTCTGCGAGGGCACTCTCGAGCTCGAGAGCGAGGTCATCAAGATGCTGGGGAACCTCGTGAACCTTCCAGACCCATACGGCCATTTCCTCTCCGGGGCCACAGAGGCCAACATCACCGCCATGTACATCGCCAAGAAGATCACCGGCAGGAGGAAGGTCATATTCCCCAGGTCCGCCCATTTCTCGGTCCACAAGGCCATCAACCTGATGAACATGGAGCCGGTCAAGATAGGCCTGGATGACGATCACAGGCTGTCGCTGGTCGATCTCGAGGAGTCTCTGGATGACGATGTGGCGATGGTGTTCACCGTTGCCGGGACGACGGAGCTGGGAACCGTGGATCCCATTCGCCGGGTGGGGGAGATGGTATCCGACGTGCCCATTCACGTTGATGCGGCCTTCGGTGGCTTCGTGCTTCCTTTCCTGGAGGAGATGGGACGGTTGGAGGGGAGGTTTCATGGATGGGACTTCTCGGTGGAGGAGGTGTCCACCATGGCGATCGATCCACACAAGATGGGGCTTGCCACGATACCCTCGGGCGCCCTCTTGAAGAGACAGGGCCTCGACAGGGGGGCCCTGGCCGTACCTTCCCCCTATCTGACCATGCCGATCTCCTACACGCTTTCAGGGACGCGGGCCTCCGGGGCCGTTGCAGGAACGCATGCGGTGATGTCCCATCTGGGACGTGAGGGATATCTGGAGGTGGTGAGATCCGTAATGGATGAGACCACTTACCTCAAAAAGAGGCTCCAGGAGCTGTCGATGAA
>JAGLEG010000517.1 GCA_023145185.1 Thermoplasmata archaeon | reverse complement strand
CTGCTGGACGTGGCAACCACGTGAAGGATAATATCCCTCATGTCGATGCCGCTGGATCCATAGAGGTCCAGATACAGGTCCACCGAATCGACGTCGCCAGAAGCATCCATTGAGCCCTCGGCAAGCCAAAAGAAAATCTTGCCTGACAGGAGGTCCTCTGCATCCTGACCCGCCTGCTGGCTTCTCTCCTCCAGGTCCTCTGCGGTCCCTATTATCACTGCAGCTGCTATGGCTGCCACGAGGATCAGGGCTATGAACACGATGAGCGTCCCTATCCCTATCGCTCCGATCTCATCCTTTTTTCTCATTCTTCTCATTTTCATCACTCCATTTCATTCAGATCATCATCTATATGTTCTCTTCTCTTTCTTCGGCCCTTCATCATCTTGCTTATCCTTCTTGGAAAGCTGGAAGGGGCCATTGTGATCAGATTATACTCCGCCTCGATCGGTCGGAAATCTGTTCGAGCGCTCTGGTCCACATTCATCTCAAGGTCATCATCTTCCTCATCTTCAAGATAACCATCTTCAAGATCACTATCCTGAAGGTTAGATGAAACATCAGTTTCATCGGTATCTCGAAGGTTAGACGAATCTTCGGATTCGTCGAAATCTGAGTGGATACCTCCACGAAGGTTAGACGAATCTTCGGATTCGTCGAAATCATACTCATCATCATCATCAAGATCCTCTTCCAGGTCATCACCAGAGCCGACACTTCGGCGAGAGGTAGACGAATCCCCGGATTCGTCGTCATCCCCATCCAGGATGAGGTCCTCCTCGTCCACGCTCCGGTCGAGGACCACGACGTTATCCTCCACCTCGGCCCACTTCTCCATCGAGGCGGGGGTCAATTTGAAATCAACGGTCTCCGACCCGTAGGGCGACACGTGTTCGATGATGCCCTGGGCCGGGTCCGGCTCCATGCTGGCCGGTATCATCGGAAGGACGATGATATCCCGGAGTATCTGGTCGCTGTTGTTCTCCACCGTAATGGAGTAGCTCGCCACACCGTCCCTGGAGGTGAGCTTGGTCCGCATGACAACACCACCGCCTCTCAGGACCTCCCTTCCCACCCCAACGTTCCAATCTTTCTGCTTGGGCACGAGCACAAATGCCGACTCCTTGTAGCTGAGCGATTCGATCACACCATAGGCCCTCTCCTGGACCGGCTGGAACATCCCCTCCTGGATGAACGGTTTAATGATGATCTCGCCCAGGGGTTTTGTGGTGGGATTCTCTATCCTCACCGTGTAATTCAGGTTTCCGCCCGTGAAGTTGATCACCGTGAGTATGTCCACGTTCTTGTTGAGAAGCGGGAATGGGAGATAGGTCGCCCTCTTCAATGCCGGCTCTATCATGCTCACGACCTTGATCGCCTGTTCGTATCTGGACCTCACCGCCTTCGACCTG
>JAGLEG010000516.1 GCA_023145185.1 Thermoplasmata archaeon | reverse complement strand
CTCTCTATCTCCTGGGGAAAGAAGGTTTCCATATCATTTCACTCCCGTTGGTACATATACCATGTGATAGGTCCGAAACACGATTTGGTTAAAAGGCTTTTTCCCGCCCTGAAGTGTGGAGTATCATTCCATCTCCATCCTGAACCCGACGGGCCTGGCGCCGTAGGTAAGGAAACCCAGGGAGATCACGTCAACATGTGGTGCGTACTCAACGAGGTTATCCATGGTGATCCCTCCGGAGGCCTCCAGCGTTACGGTTCTTGACAGCTCACGGGACCTTTCCCTGATGTAGGCCGCCGCCTCCCCGCACCTCCCCGGGGACATGTTGTCCAGCATGATGATGTCCGCCCCCGCCTCAAGGGCGGCGATCCCCTGCTCCAGGTCCTCCGCCTCCACCTCGATGAGGTTATAGGGCCCGTATAGTTTCCTGAGCTCGGTCACCCCTTTTTTAATCCCCTCCGGCCCCCCTCCCAATGCAGCGATATGATTGTCCTTGAGCATGGACATCTGCGAAAGGTCCATTCTATGCGGGAGCGCCCCTCCGTCCATGAGCGCCCTCTTCTCGAATAGGGTGAATCCGGGGGTTGTTTTCCTGGTTCCCGCCACGCGGGTCCCCGGGGACGCCTTCTCAACGATATCCTGCGCCTTCCGCGAGAGCGTGGCTATCCCGGACATCCTGGAGAGGATGTTCAGCGCGGTCCTCTCTGCGCGAAGTATTTCCCTTGACAGCCCCTCGACCGTCAGGATGATCCCATCCTTATCAACCTCGAACCCCGATCCGATCCCGTTGGATAAGAGCACGCTGGCGCCCACCGACCCGAACAGGTGAGATACAGGTTCGATCCCGGAGATCACACATGGCTCCTCCACGGTGATCACAAATCTCCCCCTCTGTTCCCCCAGTATCGAGGAGGTGATGTCACCGTCCCTGGAGTCCCCTTTCAGGTACCTATTGAGTAATTTGATCTCCCCCATGGTGAGGTGGTTCATAATGTACAATCCACCTAGTGGTAGATATTATTTTTCTCTGCCCCTGATCACTGGAGGGAGCGTGTTTTTGATCCCAGGGGGCCATGGAAATCATTAATCAATGGGTCGTCCCTACACCCCTTGATGAAGAAGAGGAAGATAATCAACGACCCCGTTCACGGGACGATCGTGCTCGAGGGCCCTTTGCTGGAACTTGCACAGACCCCCGAGGTCATGAGGCTCACCGGAATACACCAGCTGGGAATGGCATATCTCGTGTTCCCCGGGGCCCACCACAAGCGCTTCGAACACTCACTGGGGACCTCTCACGTCGCCGGCCTCCTGGCATCTGCCCTCGATCTCCCTCCGGAGGAGGCGATGTTGGTCAGGGTTGCCGGGCTCCTCCACGACCTGGGCCACGGACCTTATTCTCATACGCTGGAATCGGTCTTTCACGAGAGGATCGGGATGGACCACATGGAGATAACCTCGGAGCTGATCACGGGAAAGGTGGAGCCCTGGGACCTCCATTGGTGGGAAGGGTACGAGAACCTGGAACGGGGGCGTTCCATACCCGAGATCCTTGAATCCTTCGACCT
>JAGLEG010000515.1 GCA_023145185.1 Thermoplasmata archaeon | reverse complement strand
AGGCCCACCACGACCTTGATATCCACAAGATCGATCTTTATCTTCTTTCCAAACCTCTTTTCCAGTACCACCGATCTCTCCCCGACATTAACTGTAGAATGATTCAATATGTCCTTTAAAATAACTGCAGGAGAGACCAATCCAAATACCAAAGGAAGCATAAGGAACGTAAATTCCTTCACCTCAACAACCAATAACAGGATCAGGAAAAGAAGCGCCATTAATATCGGCACCTCCAGCATCATAAATAAGAATGCGAATTTCTGCACCTTTGGCAGGTGTTTGAATGAACTATCCATCTTCAAATGTCTCCCCTGTCAGGAAAAGATGCTCATTGTTTAAAAATCTATCAATTCCAAATTACAAATACAAGATCAAGGCCGGACCCATTCATTAACGGGTCTAGTTCCATCTCATATTTCCCTCAGTTCATTTAAAAGGTTACCACTTATGTTGCTGAGTGTCAGGATCTGTCAACTTATCAACGAATCCAATATTCAGTGAATCTATTTTTCAAGGACTCCCTGAATATCCTCATAGGATCTCCTCCTATTTCCACACATATCGGCCTGGATCAATAGAGGTCAGGATATACTGTCATCCTGATCTGCAGCATCCTCTTCTGACGTTTTATCCGGGGTTTCTTCATCCTCCTCGGATGCAACCTCTTCCTTTTTAATAACCTTAAAGTACACCAGTGCAAAGGCCGCTGCAATTACAATTATCACAACCACTATGATCCCAATGAGAATACCGGAATTGGACGCCTCTTCCTTTGTATCTTTCTCCTCCTCATCCACAATTTCCTTCTCATTATTCACTGAAAAAGGTTCTGATACGATCGAATGCCCCTGATCAATATCCGATACGGTGATCCTAACGTAAACCGTTGGTGAGTTGACCTCACCCAAGTCGGAGACTGTATCCCATACAAATGTATGAAATGTCCCCGGTTCGCTGGATGTCAGGCTCGTGAGCGTATCACCGCCCTCTCCCATAGTACAGATATGATATTCAGTACCATCTTCCGAATACTCGACGATGACCGAGGTCAGGTCCCCCTCGTCATCTAACAAGGAGTATTCTATATCCAAATCGTCTTTTAGATCTCCGGATGGTGTGTTTATCACTACCGATGGGATTTGGTTATTATCAAGATGGAATTCAGATGAGATGTACCATATGCCCACATCATTATCCTGGGGTCTGATCCTTACGGTTACGATGTTGACATCCAATCCAGGGAGGTCCTCTTCGGAATCCCATACGAACGTATGCTCCACGCCCACCGGACTTGAGTTGAGCTCAGTTATACCTTCTTGATCCAGGGCAATGGTGCAGATATTGAAATTAGTGCTGTCGGTGCAATATTCAACGGAGATGTCCAGCGGATCGCTCTCTGCATCCAGAAGAGAGAATTTTATGGAAATGTCCCCTGCGCCAACACTTTGAACCGCGGATATTGTCAAGGCAGGTACCTCGTTATTATCGATCCTGAATTCAGCCGATTCGTACCAGATGCCCTCGTCATTATCCATGGGTTTGATCCTTATGGTCACGGTATCAACATCTTCACCGGGGAGGTCCTTTTCGGAATCCCACATATATGTATGTTCGAAACCCGTTATCCCTGATTTGAGATCCGTAATCTCCTCACCTCCTGGCACGAGAGAGCACGTGTGATAATCTATACCATCAACGCTGTATTCCACGACGATTTCCAGCCGGTCCTTCTCACTGTCCAGCAAGTTGTAGCCTATCTCGATCTCCCCTTCTTGATCAAGGAAAGGAGGTGTGATCGTCATCGTTGGTATCTCGTTGTTGTCCACTTGAAATTTGCTAGAGGTGTACCAGATGCCCTCGTCATTGTCCATGGGTTTGATCCTCAAGGTCACGGTATCCACATCTTCTCCCTCCAGGTCGATTACGGAATCCCATATGAAGTTATGTCCGCTTCCTTCAGGTTCTGATGATAGCCCAGTGACTCCCTCCCCTTCAGTTGTTGATGTGCAAGTGTGGTATATTATCCCGTCGATGCTATATTCCACGGCGATGTCTAGCGGGTCACTCTCAGTGTCAAAAAGGTTGTATTCCACCGAAATGTATCCAGTAAGTTCTCCTTCGAGGCCCCCCAATAGGAGGGTTGGTACATGGTTATTGTGTATCTGGAACTCGGATGTTTCAACCCAGTTTCCAACATCATTATCCTTAGGTCGGATCCTCACAGACACTGTCGAGTGCTCCACGCCGAACAGATCAATATTTGAATCCCATTCGAAGGTTTTCATATTCCCTGTGGGACTGGATGATAATCCCATGATCCCATCTCCACCCGGCCCCATGGCACACGCATTATAATTTGACCCGTCGGCGCTGTATTCGATGTCCACATCCAGTGTATCACTCTCGTTGTCCAAGAGAGTGCATCTAATTGATATCAGTCCCTCATATTCTCCGGTTGGACTGGTTATCGATACCAGAGGAATATCATTATTATCAACCTGGAATGGCGACGATCCATACCAGATCCCAGCGTCATTATCTCTGGGCCTTATCCTGACAGATACCTGTGAGGCATCCTCGCCGTCAAGATCGTAGCTCGAAGACCATACGAACTTCGTAACGTCCCCTGAGGGGCTTGACTTTAAAAGGTTCTTACCATCGCTTCCAATTCCCTGTCTTGCCATGGAAAAGTCCATGCCGTTGGTGCTGTATTCAACATCTACATCGATCAGATCGCTTTCCACATCTTTCAACAGATAATTGATGTCGATATTCCCCGAATACTCACCTGAGATATCACTCATTTTCAGGGTTGGCACCTCGTTATTGTCCACTTGGAAAGAGGCCGTTATATTTTCGAATCCTTCCTTTCCATCATCGGGAACTATCCTACAGTACACGGTCTGGTGGTCCTCACCTCCAATATCTGCTTTCGAATCCCAGACATATGTATATGAGACTCCGTAACTGGAGCTCAGCAGGGAGGTGGTCCTATCTCCTCCAACTCCCTGGGTTGCGGGATAGAATATCTTGTTATCAGTGGAATATTCAACATCAACCGAACAAATGTCCGATTCTGCATCATATATTTTGTAGGGGATAGTTATGTTCCCTGTCAATTCTCCCAATGGGGAGCTCAATGATACATTAGCAGCTTCATTGTAAACAATATCGACATAG
>JAGLEG010000514.1 GCA_023145185.1 Thermoplasmata archaeon | reverse complement strand
TCAGAAAGTATCGGTTCAGATCAGATTAGATCTGCCAATGTTGGGATACAGATGAGTGTCAAAGTTAGGCCTCTCCCAACATTGACTCCCCTCATATCATCTTCGATCTGTCAAAGTTGGGATGGAGTGATGGAAACAGACCATCAGGTCCATCTGAACCGCCCATACCTTCAGCAGATCATCAGATATGCTTACAATCTCATCCGAAAGGGAACTCACATCGGACCTCAGATCACCATGGGCAAAACCACCTATGAGGAAGATCAAATCCACATCCCCACCTCCATCGTGGACCTCGGGGAGGTGCTTCAACAGGTCCACCCTGATACCTCCCTGGTCCAGCCCGATCACGACAGGTCTTCTGCCCTCATCCACGCTTAAACTCTTTATCTGATCCAGGATGGCTGGAAGGTCCATATCTCCCTTTATGGTGATAAGGGGGTTTGCTTTGGAGGGAACTGCCCCTGCCCGGAACAACTCCTCGAATAGGCCGCAGTAGCGGTTGTAGTTCTTTGGAAATCTTGTTGAGGGGTCGATATTGATCAGCTCATCGTTCCTTGTGTGGACGTAGAGTTTCAACAGCTGCTCACTGTTTATTATGGAATCCAGGCCGAGAAGGAGGAATTGATGGACAATATCCGGACGTCCCCTTCTTTTTTTCTCCTGGGGGTCCTTGAACAGCGAGTGGTGAAGCGACGAGTCCAACAGGACCCTGGACGATTTTTTCCCCCTTTTACGGGAGTTTGTCACGACGGCGGGATGAGACCAGTATGTTTTCGGAACGATCTCAAGTTCCGAATCGACGAGGATCAGATGCAGTATGGGTCCCTTGATCATAATTTGCCTCCCAGTTTACCTTCTTCCGGTGATCATGATATCGAGTACCTCGCCCAGGTCCGAGGCAACGTAATTGGCCATTGCACCCCACTGCTCCTTGATCTCGTCAGATGCAATGAGGATGGTCTTCACGCCGGCGCTGTTCCCGGCCTGAATGTCATACAGGAAATCCCCCACGTATGCCATCTCATGTGGCTTTATGCTGAAGTGGCCCAGGACCAGATCGATCCCATCGGGTGACGGCTTTGGATCGGCGTGTTCCCTGGACACGACCATATCCACCTCCAGGCCGATGATCTCCAGAGTTCTCCTTGCGGCCTCCTCCGAGTTCCGTGTGATAATTACGATCTTGATGTCGTTCTCCCTGCAATATTCGATAAGGGGCATGGCACCCGGTGCCATCTCCGCCAGTTCTGCAGCTTCCATCTCCCTCAGGGAGAGAATGGACTCAAGCCTCTTTGCCTCCATTTCAGGAAGGGAGCGGATGTATGACAGGGTATCTCCCTTCGAGATCCCCATCTCCTGCCTGATCGTCTTGAAATCCAGTTTCATCCTCACCAGGGTGCCGTCCAGGTCCAATCCGAGAATCTTTAGATGTTTCATCGAGATCACCAAGAGGTCCTAAAGTCCCAGCCTGGGGCAGCTATCCTCCAGAGGACAGCTTCCACACAGGGGTTTCCTCGCCTTGCACGTCCTTCTACCGTGTTCTATTATAAGAAGGTGACCATGATATCTCATATCCGGGGGCAGGAGCTTGTTGAGGATGACCTGAGTCCCCTCTCTGGAGGCCTTCTGAGGGACCGATCCCCACCGCTTGGCGATGCGATGTATGTGGGTGTCCACAGGAAATACCATCTTATCCAGTGAGAATATTAGAACGCATGCGGCGGTCTTTGAGCCGACTCCCTTCATCGAGGTCAGTTCCAACATGGCCGCATCATCGTCAAGGTCCGATAGATAACCCAGGTCCAGTCCCCGCTCTGATCTCAACAGTTCACCAAGGATCCTGTGGATGTTCTGGCTCTTTGTTCGAGCGAGGCCTCCAACACGTATCAACTCCTCTATCGCTTCCGGTCCAGCTTCACAGGCATCCTCCCACACGGGAAACCTCTCCTTCAAGGAGTGGTATGCCCTGAGGCTGTTCACGTCGGTTGTGTTCTGGGACAGTATGGTAAGTATCAATTCGTCAAGGGGGTCCTCCCTATTCTGCCGGTTCGGCCTCCCGTAGGAGGCCTCAAGCCTTTCGATGAAGTCGATCAATATCTTTTTTTCACTGGACATATCCTTCGTTCTGCCCAAACATATCACGGTTAAAAGGTTTTATCCCTTACCGATAGGCTGGCCTGAGGTCGGATATATTCAATTGGGCCTCCTCTCGCCCCCCCCACCGATGTACTTCGGGAGTGCCCGCAACATCCACGATCATCCCGACGTCAAGTTCAGATATCATCTCTCCGGCACCGAACCAGATGCACCCCACGGAATCCACATCGTCCCCAAGTCTCAATTTCAGATGCTTCCCTTCACCCACCGACCTCATCTCCTCAATTCTCACTTCGGACAGGCTGATACAGACCGATGGGTTGTCCCTACCGAACGGTGAGAGCCTCTCCAGCTCATCCAGATCATCTATCCTCAATTCGGCCAATGTCAGGTCGAGGTCAATATCCAGGTAGGATCTGAATTCCATCGTTGCATATCTATCCCGCATGAATTGGATGAGCCGGTCCCTGAGCTCACCCAGTTTCTCCTCCTGTAAGGTCAAACCTGCCGCCTTTTCATGTCCACCATGTTCGATCAGCAGCGAGGAGCATGAATCGAGAGCTTCGAGTATGTCGAAACCCTCGGGGGACCTGGCAGAGCCCTTCGCGACCCCATCCATCAGGGTTAGGACGATCGTTGGTCTCCCCGTCTCATCAAGGATCCTATTTGCTGATATGCCCAGAAGGCCCAGCTCCCATCCCTCACCATGGGCGATGAGGATGGGATCTTCCATTCTCCCCTCATCCATCAGCATCTGGCGTACCTCCCGGGAGACCCTGTTGCCCACTGCCTGCCTCCTGTAGTTCATCGTGTTCAGGCCACGGGCGAAGGTGTCTGCATCGACCCTGTCATCTGTTAAAAGTAGCTCAAGGGCAAGGTCTGGGTGGTCCATTCTTCCAGCAGAGTTGATCCGGGGGGAGATCCTGAAGGAGATGTCTCCCGAGCGCACCCCCCTCGAGATATCAATCTTCGTCTCCCTCATGAGGGCCCTCAATCCCGGGATATTGGTGTTCCCCATTCTCTTCAGGCCCTCGCTCACCAGAGACCTGTTCTCATCCCGCAGGGGGACGATATCCGCTATCGTCCCGATTGCAACCAGATCCAGAAGGTCCCTGACATCCAGGTCGATAATACCTCTCATCTGGAGGGCCGCAACCACCTTGAAAGCGACCCCGACACCCGCGAGGCCATCGAAGGGATAGACGCTGTCCTTTCGTTTTGGGTCTATGACGGCAGCAGCATCTGGCAGCTCCGCCTCCGGCTCATGATGGTCTGTTATCACCACATCTATCCCTTTTTCCCTGGCATATTCAACCTCCGGCGCCGCGGTAATGCCGCAATCCACCGTTATTATGAGGTCGATCCCGAGCTCGTGTGCTTTATCCACCGCCTTCCTTGAAAGGCCGTAACCCTCCTCCAATCTGGATGGGAGATAGGGTGTTATCTTCGTTTTGTACGGGGAGGAGGATAGTGCCTTCACCATTACTGCAGTTGATGTGATGCCGTCAGCATCGTAATCCCCATGTATCATGATCCCCTTTTCGGAACTCAATCCCCGTTGGATCCTATCCACTCCCCTTTCCATATCCGGCAGGAGGAATGGATCGTGTAGCGACCTCAGGTTTGGATTAAGGAAACTGTACACTTCTTCGCGCGACCCCATCTCCCTTGCTACCAGGATCCTTGAGAGGAGATAGGGGAGGTCGAGCTCATTGGATAGATGACGCGCAAGTTTCTCATCGCCCTTCCTGTATCTCCACTCTTTTACCGCGTTGACCGACATGGGCGAACCACCTGGCGTCTGATTTGTGGATCGTTGTACATAATAGCGGATAAGGGGGATGAGCGAAACTATCCCGTCTCCTTGACCTTGAAGTAGAAACGAAGATATACAGGCCCTTTCACATCGACCTTCTTCCCATGGCTGAGCGTATAGTATAACGCCTTCGAATCGACCTTGAGGTTGATCTCCTCAAGACCCTTAACGAGCTCTACGGATTTGCCGGTATGTCCTCTCTCCAGGCATTTCTCGATCTTCCAGGCTGCGAGATTTGAAAAAGCATTTGCATAGTTGATACCCGTCTTGACAGCACCGGCATCCAACATCCTTTTCTCCTCTATGGAGGGAAGGCCGAAGATGTCGCCGTTGAGCACGTATATGTCGTTCATCGCGGCGGGCCCCATGAGACCAAGGCCCGTTTTCGCCTCTTTGAGGTTGATCTCCGCATGGCCGATGATCTCCCCCTCTCCATCTCCCTCGGCCAAAGTAAGGGCCCCATCTATCCTGGTCAGCACGCCCTTCCATGCTGTCAGGCGGCCGGCCTCCGAGTTATCATCACCATACGCTTTTCGATATGACTCATATATCGCCTTGCTGATCGACCTGCCCATATCCGTCTGGGGATACCTCTTGTATCTGATGGAATCGGAGATCTCCTGATCTGAGAGGTCCCACGCCTTGTAGAACTGTGGGAAGAAGAGGGTCCTGATGTCGGGGTAGCCGTGCTTATGCATCAATATCCTCTCGATCCCCAGGTCAAGGATGAAAACGTCCGTGTCAAGGCCTCTTTTATCCAGGACCTCCCTTGATATGAAGCCGCAGGTTCCCAGCTCCAGGTCCCCTCCAAAGATCTCCAGCTCTGTTCCCTTCTCGAAATATGGGAATGGGTACGATTTCTCCACCATGGTCACGTCGTCGAGCCCTATGGAGTCGAATAACCTGCCCGCTATCCCCCTGCATTTTTCCATGGTGAGGTCCTTATCGATCACGGCCATTGATAGGACGTGATAGACCTGGTTGTGCCTGGGATCGGGTATCGGCTCTCTTCGGTACGCCACAGCGGTGGTGAAGAGCCTGATGGGCAGGGCCTCCTCGTTGCACGTCGCCTCCACCGTGGTGAGCCAGGATGTGGGAATAAAGGACCTCAGTGTGATATCACTGGTGGCCGGGGTGCCCTTCGTGAATCCCGGTATCAAGTTCATTAGATCGATCGTCCCGTCCATGTCCAGGCCCAGCTCTTCCATGATCTTGTGCAGGATCGATTCACCACTGGTATCGTCGTCCAGAGTATCCAGCAAATTCCAGAGTTCTGCCCTATCCAGGTCCGGGAACCGGCTGGCTATCAGAGTGTCGATCTCCGGGTCTGGTGGGATGGGGTCCATGCGGACCCAGGAGAGGTGGAAGATCGAATTCCTGAAGAGCGGATACAGGTTGCCCGTGAGCTTTTTTGCCTCCTCGAAGGGCAGGAAATGGGATATCTGGATCTCGTCGAATCCAGATGATAGGAGGAGCTTCCTGAGATTTTCCATCTCCTCCCTGATCGGGTGGGGGTTTCCCTTTCCAGAGAAGTACTGTGTCAGGTCCTCCTGCTTGCTGTTCTCCAGGTTGGGGTCCTCGTTCACATCGTCACTCATTTATCAGGTCCCCCGATGAATTATTGGTGCGGTGGGAATATAATGCACTTGAGAGCTCACCACCCGTTCTGTCTACGACACCCCTCACCATGTCCTGTTTCTTCTTCAATTGTATCATGCCTGATGGATATACGAAGCCTTCAATGAGGGAGGATAGCTCCTTCATCTGATCGTAAACGGCCCTCGCCCTGTCGACGTCGCCGGCTATCAGATTGTTCAGGGCAACCCTTCTCAGCTCCCCCACGGCATCACAGACCCCAAGTATGTATGCCCTTGGGGAGAGGTTGACCTCTTCCGGCAGCGGAAGTTCCTTTCCGTCAAGGGTTCTGGATAGGATCACAGCTTCGGCCAGCTCTGTGAACCCATCTTCTATGAAATTGTACCTGAACAGGTAATGTCGATCCAGGATGGAATTTAGCTTCCCCCCCACCTCGAAGGGCCCCTTCAAATCCCCTCCCTTTCCGGACCTTACCATTTTTGAGATGGACGATCGGCACTCCCTGATGAGCTCCCTGGAGAGGGAATATGCCCTCTCGCGTAGATCGTCCTCTTCATCCAATGGGATGGAGATATGTTTCCTGATCTCCTCTGAGGAGGCCATGAGTACCAAAAAACGTAGTGATATTTAAGTTATGGCAGGTGGGGATGGGTGATCGGGGATGTCCCGGCTCCCTCCAATCATCAATGGATAATAGGTTCGGGAAACCTAGCGGTTTCCCTCAGACATCGGAAAAATTTCTTTGAAATTTTTCCTGTCCGGTCGCCGGGACCATTTTTCCAAATAAAATTAAAAGAGTAAAAAAAATGGTCCCGGCTCCCGGATTTGAACCGGGGATCTAGGGATATCGGCGGGGTACCGGGGCACGTTGGCCCCGGGAACCTACTACAGTCCCCCGCTATAGCCAGACTTAGCCAAGCCGGGTGTTGGTTGAGTCGGATTGGGCTTAAAGGATACTCCTATTTAAATGTTGAAGATAACCTCAGATCGGACATTTACCACTTGAGATATGTCTAAAATGGGCAGGGTCACAATTGGGATGCGGGCCTGGGAAATGTTATTAACCAAATACTCAATATCCTCTGAAACGTGACTAGAGTCAACGTGAATAAGGCGCTCATATCGGTCTCCGACAAGGCCGGTCTGGAGCCACTTGGCCGGACGCTAATTGATATCGGAGCCGAGATGATCTCTTCTGGTGGCACCCACTCCTTCCTCACCGAGAGGTCCATTCCCTGCAGGAAAGTGGAGGAGATTACCGCCTTCCCGGAGATGCTTGGGGGACGTGTCAAGACGCTTCATCCCAACATCTTCGGCGGGATACTATCCATAAGGGACGACCCGCAGCACAGGGCGGACATGCGGGCTCAGAACCTTTTCGAGATAGACCTGGTCGTTGTCAACCTGTACCCTTTCGAACAGACCATAGAGAAGGAAGGAGTGACCCTTGAGGAGGCCATCGAGAAGATAGATATTGGAGGCCCCTCGCTGATCCGCGCTGCTGCCAAGAACTATCGATTCGTGACCGTGGTGGTCGATCCCGGGGATTATTCCACACTGATCGAGCAGTTGAAAGAGGGAAAAGGGATAGACCTACAGACGAGGAAGGACCTTGCCCTGAAGGCTTTCAACCACACTTCATCTTATGATATCGCCATTGCCAATTACCTGCAGGAGAGGTTCAACCCCGAGGAACCGTGGGGGGATTCCCTGAGATATCGCTTCGAGAGGGTGCAGGAGATAAGGTACGGGGAGAACCCCCATCAGAAGGGTGCGTACTTCAAGGACCCACGGTTCAAGGGGATGTCGGTGGCAAATTCGGAGGTCCTCTGGGGAAAGGCCCTGTCGTATAACAATATCTACGATATCGACGCAGTGGTGGATATCCTCATGGAGTTCCCCCGCCGGGATTGTTGTGCCATTGTGAAGCACAACAATCCATCGGGTGTTGCACTGGGGAGGAAAGAGATGCCCAGCCCTATCGCAGACGCATATACAAGGGCCCTGGAATGCGACGATCTGAGCGCTTTTGGGGGAATAATAGGACTCAACAGGGAGTGCGACCTGACCACTGCCCAACTGGTGGTCAAGAGGTTCTTCGAGGTGGTGGTGGCCCCCTCATACGATGAAGAGGCCCTGGACCTGCTCAAGTCGAAGAAGAACCTGAGGATCATCAGGACCAACATGCCCATGGAGCACAATGGCCGTTCTGAGAACCGAATGGTCAAAGTGCGGGGAGGGGCCCTCATTCAGACGATGGAGTGGCCCGAGACGGACCCATCGAAATGGGATGTCGTTTCAAAGAGGAGGCCGAGCGACAGTGAGCTTGAGGACATGGCCTTCGCTTCCAGGGTGGTCAAGCATGTGAAATCGAACTGCGTCGTCCTGGCCAGGGACTTGTGTACGACGGGGATCGGTGCAGGCCAGATGTCCCGTGTGGACTCCTGTTTCATGGCCGTCCACAAGGCCGGGGACAAGGCGCGTGGCTCCATCCTCTCGTCGGACGCATTTTTTCCCTTCAGAGACGGCATCGACGAGCTTGCACCTCACGGTATAGTTGCTGTAGCCCAACCCGGTGGATCGATCCGCGATAAGGAGATCATCGAGGCCATAGATGACCACAGCATGTCCATGGTCTTCACGGGAGTTCGCCTGTTCAAACATTGATCCCCTCCTTGGAAGATGTTATAAGACAGCCCTGAGATATCGGTATGAGGTTGGCCTTTGATGGATAATGTTACCCAGCGCAAGGAGGTCCTTAAGCTGGCAGTGTTCGCATCCGGAAGCGGTTCCGATCTTCAGTCCATTATCGACGCTGTGGAGAGGGGCGATCTTCAGATCGAGATCTCCATCCTGGTTTGCAACAACCCCGACGCCTTCGCTCTGGAAAGGGCAAGGTCCCATGGGATCCCCTCGGCCCTGATAGACCATCGTGGACAAAGCAGGGAGGAGTTCGAGCAGGAGATCCTATCCCAACTCGAGAAGTATCACATCGACCTGATCGCCCTGGCGGGTTTCATGAGGATCCTCACCCCGGAATTCGTGAGCAGATGGAGCGGAAGGATTGTGAACATACATCCGGCACTGCTGCCATCCTTCCCTGGCGTACATGCCCACAGAGACGCCATAGCTTTCGGGGTAAAGGTATCTGGACTCACCATCCACTTTGTCGATGAGGGCGTTGATCACGGGCCGATTATCTTCCAAAAGAGCGTGGAGGTCCTTGAGGGAGATACCGAGGAGACGCTTGGAGAACGGGTGCTCGAACAGGAGCATATCTGGTACCCGAAGGTACTTCAGTGGATAGCCGAGGGCCGGGTCCACCTGGATGGTAGAAGGGTGAAGGTCGAGGGAGATTAGACCGATCAGGGGCTTGAAGAATGGCTAGGGATTTCAAGATCGAAGCACCATTCGAACCCTCCGGCGACCAGCCTGGGGCGATAGAGAAGATACTGG
>JAGLEG010000513.1 GCA_023145185.1 Thermoplasmata archaeon | reverse complement strand
TCTTTTCTTCTTTTTCAGATTTGCCTTCTTCCGCCATTTCCGGAATTTTTCGCAAGGCTGTTCATCAGGTACATCCAACGTACTGAGAGCATATCTATCTTTCCAATTTTCAAAGATCAATAAAGAAGATCCCGATCAAATAAAAATTACTGCTGTAGTCTGCTTGACTGGAGACTTTTACAAAGAATGAGCAGCACCCAGCGGATGCTGCTCCGGGGTCGTCGCATCTGGTGTGGCGTTATCACTCCTCTGCTGAACCATCCGAACCTTCAAGCTCCCTTATCTGCCCTGATATGAACTCCTTGAGCTGCCCTGTGGTGAGCCCCTCTTCCTCCTTCGGAGCAGGGGACCCATACAGGTCCTCATATGACAGGTCCCGCTGTTTTCCTGTTCTCCTGTGTGCCTGGCCCACTGTTGTGGCAACGGCGCAGAGGCCGGAGCTCACGTCCTCAACCTCGTCATCCGTACCCCAGTCCACGTCATCCATGGTGATCTCCCCTCCCTCATCTGCAGGAGACCTCCCCTTCTTCCAAACCAGGAAACCAACGCACAATGAGATGAGGACCAGGGCCATCACAACCGCCCCGATGATGCCCACCATAGATGCCACGGACGGGCCGCTTCTCTCCACCTCTATCAGAAAGGACATCTGGACGGAGTCAATGCCATCGGTGACGTTCACGATAACCTTGTGATCGCCCTCCTGATCCTCTCCCGGGATCCAGTCGATGAAACCAAGGTCCTCGTCGATGGTCATACCATCGGGGGCGGCATCCAGTGAATACCTCAGGCTGTTGTCGTCGCCATCGTCAACCATCACGAGAAGCTCATAGGCATCTCCCACCATAGCAGACTGGGAGGATATCTTCGCGATCTGGGGCAGCTCGTTAACGGTGAAGCTGAAACGGCCGCTGAGGCACTTGCCATCGGAGCAACCGTCGTTGGGTACGACGGTCCAGTAGTACGTCTTACCAGCTTCAAGGACGTAGGGGGTGAAATGATCTTCCTCCCACTCCTGGATCACCCTCACCTCCTCATTGAGGGAGGATACAAAGGGCTCATTGTCGCTGAGGTAGATGTCATAGGTGAGATCGTCCTCATCATCATCATGGGCCTCCCACCGAAAAACAAGCGCACTTGGGCTCACCTTCATACCGTCGAAGGGAGAGCTCAGCGTGACCTTAGGGGGGGTGCTGATGAGTACCGTCAGGACGAACCTGTGGTGCTTAACGACCTCTCCGTCGTTCACCGATACATCGACGTTGAGCTTTCTGCTGGAGCTGTCGAACCACTCTATGGAAACGTCCCAGGCAAGCTCCCCGGTCACCTCATCGATGGTCATATCCACGGTGGGATCTGTGGTCACAAAGTGCCTGAGCTCCGTCCCAAGGTCCACATCCTCCACATTGATATCGAATTCATAGGTGGTCCCGTGGCGCACCTCCCGGTTCTCCGGGACATCGACCCACACGGGAGCATCATTCACATTATGCACCGTTAGGATGAACTCATGTGAGGCCGTGAGCCCTCCCAGGTCCTTCACGGAGACGTTCACGAGGTTCTCGCCCACATCACTGTTGGTGGGCGTCCCCTCAAGCAGTCCGGACTCTGCATTTATTGAAAGCCAGTTTGACCCCACTCCCAGGAACCATGTCAGCTCATCGCCCGCATCGGGGTCCACCGCCTCGTACCATCTTTTATACGGATCGCCCTGGTTAACACTTTCAATGTCATCGGAGATGATCACAGGAGCGTCGTTCAGGTCCAACACGCTGAGATTGAAGCGGGAGTGGGCCCAGCCGCCGTTGCCGTCGAATACTCCCACGGTGATCTCGACAATACCGATGTCTCCTCCGCCCGGGGTCCCAATAAGCTCGCCGGTCGAGGAGTCCATGGAGGGCCAGGATGCATCTGAATATATGAACCAGGAGATCGCCCCCTGACCATCCTCATCGCTGTTGTAATCAACATAGTAATCCTGCCCCTGATATGCTACCTCCACGTTCTCGGTGATGACAACAGGGGCGACGTTCACCACATCAATGAAGAACCTCTGTTCGTCAAAATGCCCCGCACCGTCCGTAACATTGAGCCACACTGATGTCTTTCCCACATCGGAGTTATCGGGCGTCCCGTACAGTTCAAGAGTATCATCATCAAAGAACAGCCAATCGCCATCCGTATCAAAGGACCACGTTATTGGAGAGGCCCACCCGAGGTTGGAATACTGTACCATATAGTCATAATCCTCGACGATCTGCTTGAGGGGAACGACCGGACCTATCTGAACGTGTGTCCTGATCATGACCACGGACGTCACCGAGGGCGACCTCACGGACCGAACCGTCATGTTCTCCAGGAGGAGCATTCCATCATCTATCCTGTAAGGGGCCCTGTAAACCCCAGTATCGATCCCGGTCTCCTTCATCATAAAAACGATGGGACAGGGGCAGGTAATATCACTTGTTATGTTGACGAAAGCATGATCGACCGCCAGTGGATTTGCATCGGTTCCCACAACTTCCAGAAAGACCGTCTCGTTCAGATCTGCCAGTTCTATCTCCGAACTGTAGGTTTCGTCGGAATATACCGATATCTCCTCAACATGAGAGGGGCGGTTGGGCCCGTCCACGAATATCGTATCCATCTTTGATGGGTCCTTCCTGGATGAGAAGGTTATCATGTCGAAGTAATTCACTCCGGCAGGAACTATGAACTCGCCCCGGTATATTCCGCTGTTGACGTCGTTCTCCCGAAGAAGAACGCTCTTGTTCTGAAACGGCGACGTGAAGAAGGAGATGTTGACGGTGGCGTAATCCCGCCTCGTCTCATTGCAGTCCACCCCTTCCAACTCAATGTAAACCAGATCTCCTCTATCAGCGGACCCCATCTCGATCCTCAGGGCCAGGTTCTCGAAGACCTTCACCGAGCTGACCGCCAGAGGTTCGGTATTCATGCTGCCTGATATCAGGAACACCTTGCCGGCGAAGGTCCCCCCGACCTTACTGTAGGTGGCTCCGACCAGCAGACAATCCTGCCCCGAGCCGGTGACGTCCCCGACATGGCTCATTGAAGCGCCTGTAAAATCACTGTGATACTCTGCCAGGAAGGATGCATCGGAGGTTCCGGGGGCCATGTCATGGGACCATCCGGATGTCCTGCCCATGAAAAGATAGATCCTGCCGTATCTCTGCCCTTCGAACTCCTCGTACTCCGCCCCTATGAACACGTCCGTCAGGCCGTCCATGTCAATGTCCACCAGGGAGATCGATGAGCCAAGGTGACCGGAGATGGAGCTCCCCGAAAACGTTGCATCAACGTCATCCAGGGTCTCTATTGAATCCCAACCGGTCGTGCGTCCCAACAGGAGATATGCTTTTCCTCCACCCACCACGGGGGTGTCATGGCGGTCCGCACCGAAGATCATGTCATCCAGGCCGTCCCCGTTCACATCCCCCATACAGCCCAGGTTCATCCCGAAATAGTCACCGGAATCCTCACCGTCAATGGAGACCTCCGCACTGGACAGGCTGAGGTTCTGCCCCCACTCTCCGGACCTCCCCATTACGACGTAGACCCGCCCCTGATAGGACCCTATGACGTTCGTATACGGCACTCCTATGAGGATATCACAATAACCATCTCCGTTGACATCACCTCCGCCCACATTATAAGCGCCCACATACTGGTAATTCTCCTCCCCAAGGTATGAGGCGTCCGCAGCCGCGATACTGACATTTGTCTCCCAACCGTCGGTCCTGCCGAATATCACGTAGAGCTTTCCCACCATCGATAAGCTCCCCTGGGACCTGAAATTGGCTCCAACGACCATATCATCGATATCGTCGCCATTGAGATCGCCACCGGAGGTGATCCCCGTTCCGAAAAAGTCACCCGCCCCCTCGGAAAGGTATGAGGCGTCGGCGTCTGCCACGGTGAAGTTATCCGAGAATCTATCCTCGCCCCCCAAGATGATGTACATCTTTCCAAGGAGGCCGTTTTGATCATAACTGGGCGCACCCACCGCAAGATCGTCATAGCCGTCGCCGTTGATATCGCCCACGATATCCACCGAACTGCCCAGGCCGCCGCCAGGGCCCTCCCCACAGATGGATGTGTCGAACTCGGTCTCGTTCTCCACTTCGCCAACGAGGTGTGGGCCGCCGAAACATATCAGGACCCTTCCGATATTGGTATTCTCGGGCAGATCGAAATTGGGATCGCCGATCACGATATCGTCGAAACCATCTCCGTTGAGATCTCCACTTGATCTGGCCATATGATCTCCCAGATACTGGTACAGGTAATCCCCCACAAAGGAGGTGGTTGCCACAATTGAGATGTTCATGTTCTGCTCGTATTCAGAGCTATTGATCGCTCTCGTGTCTTCCACCCCTTCTCCACCCGAGATGAGCGTTGAGATACCCGTCATGATCAAAAGTAGTGACACCAGTAGAGCGGTCGTTGTTATTCTCATAATATTCCTCCATTTACATTCGTGGGACGGAGAAAATATTGAAAAGCATTATTAAAAAGGAAGTTGGGAGTGGATTCTTATTAATATTAAAACAGATTGGTAATTCCACTATGAGAATTTGAACATTAATGGCCGTGATCCAGGGGATAAATATCCTGGTTGAAAAGCCCTGAAAAACGTAAACATATTCCCTGAAAAGAATAATTAACCGTGATGCGATCAGGTCATGATACCATGGACGGACTCGAGAGGCCAGAGGGATACGGCACCCAGGCAGAGATGATGAAGGACCCGCGCTGGAATACCGTACCTCCCGTGGGGGACCGGCCCATCTCCAACAGGTGGAAGTTCCTGTTCCTCATCCTCGTTGTGTTCATCGTTAAATTGATCATCTGGTCCATCTACCGATGGTCCACGGGAAACCTCGCCATTTTCACGGACCCGGAGAACGGGCGGACCCTCGTCTACTGGTCCTCCCTCTTTGCCAAGCCGATCCTCCAGCTGGGCCCCGTGTTCTTCCTGTGGTGGTACCTGTTCAGGGAGAAGGGGAGCCCGTTCCGGTTCACAAGAAAGAACCTGACCTCCTCCATTATCTGGGGGTGCCTTGGGGGGTTGGTGTTCTTCATCGTCGCGACCGTGATCTACGTTGGGCACATGAGGGTGATGGGGTACGGTACTGATTTTCACATGACCGCCGGGTGGGAGGAACTCGGATGGGGGCTGATCATCGCCATGATGTTCTCGTACATGATCTCCACCGGCCCCGCGGAGGAGATCTTCTCCAGGGGGTTCCTTCAGGACCAGTCCGCCAGGGTCTTCTCAATACCCATGGCGATCGGGTTCTCCTCCGCTCTATTCGCAGTGGGACATCTGCCCATATCCATCATGATGTACAGGATGCCACTGATCGATATCTTCTGGTACATGCTTATACTGATAGTGATGGGCGCCTTCTTCTCCATAATCTATCACTGGTCCCGCAACATCGTCCTGGGGATCATAATACACGGCCTGTGGGACTGGTACCTCTCCCTGTTCGGCATCAAAGGGGCGTTCACCACCGTTTTCATAGATAACGCCTCCACCAACTTCGGCAGGATAGACTTCATTAACACGGTCCTCACAGCCGCGGTGATGCTTCCCTTCTTCTACCTCCTGTACCGAGTCTTCTGGAAGAGATATACTGATGGAGACGATGGTCGGGTCAGGCTCTTTGATGATATCAGGGACAGCCTCTGGAACCGCCCCTGGGTTAAATGGATCAGGACAAGGGATCGAGGCACCTGGCCGAGGAGGCCGTGGATAACCACCTTCACAGCGGTGGGACTGTTCTGTATTGCCATGCTGCCGCTCGCAGCAGTGGTAGGCACCGACGACCCCGACTACAAGATCGACAGGTATCAGGACCCGATGGATGGGCAAGACGTCTTCGATGTATACGACATACACGATTTCGGGAACCTGAACGAGGGGGGCATGGTAACCTACGAACTCGACGATATGGAGCATTCGATGTTCAGCGTCAATGTGACGGTGGAATGGGCAGACGAGCCCGCGGAGAGGCCCGGATACAGGAACGCCCCTGACATCTTCGAGGTCACCGTATCCGACGATGAAGGGGTTCTCAAGACGATGGGAGGGTCCGGCGGTTCGATCGATCTGGACCTGAACATGGGAAAGGACGCCCTTTACAACGGAACCATCACGGTGACCCTCGTCCTGACCGATGCTGGCGATCAATCGGCCAGGATCGGGCCGGGTATATTCACGATAGAGGACACCTCCAACGATTACGCCATCGACATCGAATTCACCACATGGCATTACATCGAAGGTACCGGGGAGAGCCCCACGGTGAGATGGTGAGATCGATCTCGCACCGAATGTGACGGGGCCCAGGGACGATATCCGGAGATGGTTGACCGAAGAGTTCGGAGAGCCGACGGAACGGATATGATTGCGTGGAATTATGCGGAGATTCCGGGGAAAACGGTATTATATCGGGTCCACACATATGCGGATGTGTGTCAAAATAGTGCAGATGTCGCGGATAGCAACAATCCGGATCCGCCGACGAATCTCATCCCCCTTCTCACTCTAATAAGACACCCTGGCATTTCCATCAATACGTTCTCGGAGGCCCTTGGAGTCACGAACGGCCACGCGTCCAACATCGCAAAGAAGCTGGAGCTCCTGGGTGCGATCACAAAGGAGAGGTCGGGGAAGGAGGTCCTGCTCGGGCCCAGGAACAAATCGAAGATCACGCGCGCCCTTTCCGAACTGGAAAATGTCGATACTGGCGTCATGATAGAGGAGCTTATCGAGCCCGTGGGCAACCTTCGCATGATCAGCCTGCTGGCATCAGGGCCCAAGACCATTGAATGGATGTCGAAGGTGATGGGATGTTCCAGGTCGACCCTCTATCGGATCCTCAGGAGGTTCGGGGATAAGGGTGGACATCTGATAGAGGTGTCGGGGTCAAAGGAGAGAACGTACTCCCTGAACGGGGACCAGCCGTCCTACAGGCCCATCAGGGACCTTGCCCTGTCCATCTTTCCCGTCGAAGAGGGAGGCCATGAGGTCATCGACAAGGTATCCGCCTTCACCAACGTGCGAAGCCGGATCCTGAAGTACCTCTCGAGATACGTCTCCATTGGCGATGATTTCATAATGCCCGAGGAGCTGACCCAGAAAGGGGTGTCCCAGGCACTGTGGACAACGCAGTCCACGGTATCCAAGGAGCTGAAGAAGCTGATAATTGCCGAGATGGTGATGATCAAGAGGAGCAGGATCAGGTACCAGAAGAGGAGAAGAAAGACATACCACCTCACCTCCAGGGGCATTCATGAGGCCACGGAGATCAGATCCCGAATAGGAGGTTTGAAGGTGCCTGTGGTGGATCACGAGGGCATCGGCAAGGAGCTTGAGATAGAGAAGGTCGCGGACCTGCTGCAGACCCCTGTGACCCAGCTTGAGATATTGAACTACCTGATGAACCACGAGGTTCTCCTCTTCAACAGGTTCCAGTACTTCCTGGAGTCGCAGAGGGGGTCGCAGTTCATCTCCGAGCTTCACCGGTCCCCCATTCTTTTACGATATTTCGGAAGGTCCGAGGAGAGGGGGGAGTTCATGACGTGGATCGGGTCCAGCCGGTCCAAGGTGATGATGATCGACGGGGAGGCGGGGATAGGCAAGACCACCTTCATATCGAAGATGATACGGGACCTCAAGGGCGAATGGAGCACTTTCTATTACACTCTCAACGAATGGGGGACGCCCAGGTCCCTTCTCACCAATCTGGCATATTTCCTCCAGAAGGAGAACCGGCCAGAGCTCCGCTCCTACCTCGAGAACAGGAGCGATCTCAACGTGAACGAGGTGGTCCTGATACTGGAGAGGTCCCTTGAGAGGATGAAGCTGCTTCTTATCTTGGACGACGCCCACAAGGCGGATGACAGGATCAGGTCACTGTTCCTCTCGATAATGAACGGGTCGATCTCCAACGATATAAAGCTCATCTTCGCGGGCAGGTCCGTCCCGCTGTTTCCGAAGTTCCACGGCGACCTTCGGAGGATAGTGATAGAGGGGTTGGATCAGAAGGCGAGCATCGAGATGTTGATGGAGAAGGGGTTGAGCGGAAAGGACCTGAAGAGAATATACGCCCATACGAAGGGCCACCCGCTGGCGCTGGAGCTCATAGGCGATCAGGAGACCGTTCGATACCTGGACCTGGAGACGCTGATCGAGGAGGAGATCATCCCATCCCTCTCCGACCTGGAGAGGACCATCCTCGGCTTCTCCTCCATCTTCAGGTACCCTTTCTCCATGGAGGCCCTTCTGCTGCTGAGGAAGATCGATGGCGTGGAAGCGGCCCTTGAGGTGGACGGGGATAAAACGTTGGATTCCGCCCTCCATGAAAAGGTGGAGAAGATGGTGGAAAGGGCGCATCTCACCTACAGCGGAAACGCGTACCGGCTTCACGATACGTTCCGCAATATACTCTATAGGACCATAGATGATAAGAGGAGAAGGGAGTACCACGGATTGGCCTCCGATTACTACAGGGAGGTGGAGAACGACCCTGCCCGGATCGAGGCGACGTACCACATGATATCACAGGGGGACCTGCCAGGGGCCATCGCCTTCCTGGAGAGGTTCGGCCCGTCCCTGATAATGAGGGGGTTCTCCGAGGACCTGAAGGAGGTGGTCTCCCGTATCCCCCTGGACGATCTGGACGATAGATCGGCGATAGAGTATCATTACATACTGGGTGAGATACATTACATCCTCGGGGACTGGGACAAGGCCCTGCTGAACTACGGCCTATCCTACGATCTCTGCGAAAAGGAGGGGGTCCCGGGATCGA
>JAGLEG010000512.1 GCA_023145185.1 Thermoplasmata archaeon | reverse complement strand
CATCGCTTTCCCTCTCGGTGATATTCCAGAGCTTGTCAAAGTTATCCTGCGAGACCCACTTCCTCTCACCGCCCAGAGCGCCCGTCCCCTTGGGGAGTGGATCGTGGACCCTGAACTGGTTGATCCCCGAATCGTAACCCACTACGATCCTCCAAACCTTCTCCAGCGCCGCCAGGTCATCAAGAGTGACCTGAGGCTGTGGGGGTTCGGTGGGTGGGTCATCGGGGTTTGGCGTGTCCGGTGGATCCGGGTTGTACGTTGGGGGAAGGTCCAGATACTGATACACTATGACGGGCAAACCCATGGCGAGGGTCTCCTTGAGGTCGGTGAACCTCTCCCCGAACCTGGGGCTCATCTCCAGGGGCCAGTTGGTCCAATCGTATTTCGTGGACCCGTAGCCGTAATACCGCTCCTCATATCCTCTCTCCCCAACGATGGTCTCCTGTGAATAGTGCGCTGCTAGCCTGAGCTCATCCAGCGTGGCGACGCCGGAGCCAAGCCTGCCCTTGGTGACGTTTCGGATATCCTGCTGGTCAACGGAGGGTCCGTCGTATCCGTTGAGATGGGCGTCGAAGGCCATCTGAAGGCAAGCCTCTCCGGTGAGGTCCTGGTCCCCATTGGTTGCAGAATGGTAGAGGACAATGGCCGATATGTCAACCCGTATCGGCGCCCTGGAGGGAGGCGTGGTGTCACCCACGGCGGAGATCAGGATGGTGCTGCTGGATATCAAAAAGATCAATGCAAATATCGTCGACAGCATGACCGTTTTGGAACTGCTCTTACCTTTCATCTCCATCACCCTCGGAACGTATCACTATCACGGAAGACGTCTTAACATACGAACCTTCATAGTTATCTCGGGTACCTATTATAATGTTTGTGGAAACGGGGGCATGACCGCTCATGAGAAAGGTTATAAAATCACCGCCCGTATGGGGGGACGTGACACGATCCAAAGGCACCAGGACAGAGCGTGACGCGCTTGGGGAGATGGAGATCCCCTTGGCAGTATATTACGGCATCCAGACGGAGAGGGCAAGGGGGAATTTCCCCGTTTCGGGACTTACCAATCACTCGTACCTGATCGATGCATATGCTGCCATCAAGAAGGCCGCCGCGCTATCGAATATGGAGGTGGGGTGGCTTGATGAGGATGTCGGGAAGGAGGTCGTAAAGGCCGCCCAGGAGGTCATGGATGGCAAGCTTCGCGATAACTTCATGGTGGACAGGTTCCAGGCAGGGGCGGGCACCTCGACGAACATGAACCTCAACGAGGTGATCGCAAACCGCGCGCTGGAGCTGATGGGATACGGGAGGGGGCGTTACGATGTGATATCTCCCAACGACCACGTGAACATGGCCCAA
>JAGLEG010000511.1 GCA_023145185.1 Thermoplasmata archaeon | reverse complement strand
AGGTCTCTTGGGCCCCTGGACGCTCTCTGGCTCCCGGCCCATTTTCTCTGTCCCTCCTTGGAGGGGTTTATACATCTTAAAACCGCAGAACCCGCGGTTCTTTCTTTTTTTTAACTTATCTTTGTAAGTCGCTATATCATAATCTTCTATTATTATAAGGTATCCCCGGTTTTGCCAAGATGGAAGAATATGAACTCCCCTGGATATTCAGCCTTCTATCAGATGGTGATAATAAACCGAAAACAGAGAATGGACCTTACTGAAGTTGGAGTGGAGTTCAGGAATAGTATTACTATAATTGGAATGCACTCCAGGAATAGTAAGGCATATATATTGGTTCAGTCAATGTGACCACGTGTATGTAGAACGTGATATTGAAGCTTACTTTCAAAGGATCATCGGCCTTGATAAGGTCATTGCAATAGTGGGCCCCAGGCAGGCAGGTAAGACCACTCTTCTGAGGAACAAGATATCGGATTCAATATCCTATCTTCTGTTTGACGATGTGGATGTAAGGTCCCTGTTCGAAGAGGATGTAAAAGGATTTCAAACGAGATATCTTGAAGGAAATGATGTTACCATTCTGGATGAGATCCAGTCCTGCAAGGATGCGGGGATCAACCTGAAGTATTTGAACGATACGGGCAATCGGATGTGGATCACCTCTTCATCAGAACTATTACTGGGTAAGGAGGTCCTCTCCTACCTTGTGGGGAGGGTATCGATTATCAGATTGTACCCCTTCTCACTATCAGAGTTCATGAGGGCAAGAAAATTTCTCTCCTCACGTGAGATCCAGGTCAAGCGATCCCTGAGGGAGGTCATCTCATATGGTGGATACCCGGAGGTTGTTCTTGAAAAGGATCCAGTGTTAAAAAGTGCCCTGTTGAGGAACCTGTATGAGACCATGGTATTGAAGGACATATCCCGGGTCTTCAACATAAATGATACAGACGCGCTTGAGAGATCGGCCCTGTATCTTTCTAATATGTACACGGGACTACTCTCCATTGAGAGCATGTCAAGGGACCTTTCAATTTCTTTCAAGACCCTCAAGTCCTATCTTTCAGCCATGGAAAAGAGCTATCTTATCCGAAGGGTCCAACCTTTTTTTTCAAATGCGAACAAGGAATTGATCAAGCAGCCGAAGCTGTATTTCATTGATAACGGGATGAGGAATGTCATCTCCGGAAATATCGGAATGAAGATCGATGGGCCTTCATTCGAGAATTTTGTCTTCACCGAGTTGATTAAGCTCGGGTACGAGCCGAAATACTGGAGGAAGAAGGCGGGGCCGGAGGTTGATTTTGTCATACAGCTGGGAAATGAGATGGTCCCGATAGAGGTGAAGTTGAAGGTACCTGAAAACAGGGTAGAATCGGCCTTAAGGTCCTTTATCAAAATGTATTCACCGAAGAGGGCATTTGTTGTGATCTTCGAAGGTGAGGGTGGAGAGGTGGATGTTGATGGCACATTGGTCTCGTTCATGAACCCTGTCAAGCTCAGAGAGCTCCTTGAATACATGAAATGATCTCTGGTCTGCCTTCACTCCATGAATATGGCGGGTTTCAAGGGCAGTGAGGCCTTTGACTTTCCCATGGGGTCATCCTTGCCCTCGTCGTCCTGGGAGAACACCCTCACCTCACATCCCATCTCCGTGGAGAAGAAGGTGGTAAGGCCCTGGAGCCTCTCCATCTCATCCCTGAGCAGCCTGTAGCGTTCCCGCTCCTCGGGGCGCATCTTGACCACGTCCTTTGAGAGCCTTCCAACGAGCTTAGGGATAAGCTTCCTGTAGGCTCCCAGGTCCTCCACCCCCATCAAAGATTTGATAGCATCCCCGGGGTTTATCCTCCCATCGCTTCCATCTGACATATCCATCAGCTTTTCAAGTACGGTCCACTTCCATTCCGATGAGGTGTACAGTATGATCCTTTTCGGCTCCATATCGGTGATCTTCTTCACACGGTTGAGGTCCTCAAGGAGCTTGATCACGTACTCCTCCACCTTCAGGGAGGAGATGCTGGTATTCTCTCTATCAATGATGGGCCATGGATGGGTCGATACGAGCCCCTTCCCTCCTATCCTCTCCCATATCTCCTCGGCAAGGTGAGGCGTGAAGGGCTGAAGCATCTGCACCCACATGCCGGTCATCTCCCTCAGCGTCGACTGCGATCGCCCTCCCCGCCTGATGTACCATTTCAGGTCCGAGGGTATGGTGAAGTAGATGATGTTGGAGGCCTCCCTGAGGCTCCCCTGTTCCAGCATCTCCGTAACCTCCGAAAGCCTTACGCCCATCATGGATCGGAGCCAGCTATCCATCGAGGAGGGACCCCCATCTTCCATGGAGAGCAGATCGTCTATCTGCTCGTAGATCCTTCTCATCCTCGCCCTGTAGTGGGAGACCGTGTCCTTCTGCCACTCGACGTCCATGTTCGCCGATCCCACGTGGCAGTAGTAGAGCCTCATCGCATCGACGCCGTACTCCCTGATGGCGTCAGGGATCGGTTCCGCCCCGCCCTTTGTCTTGGAGATCTTGTCCCCGCCGGACATGGTGACCCACCAGTGGACGAACAATCCCCTGGGCCAGTGCTCCGGCTCCATTATCGCAACGTGGTTCATCAAAAAGACCGGGAAGTGGACCGTCTTGTGCTCCTTTCCCCCCAGGTTGATGTCCAGTGGATACCAGTAGAGGAAGTCCTCTCTGCACCGGCGGGTGACCTCCCTCCTCCTCTCCTCCATCCCCTCGAGGTCGCCTTTGCCCAGGAACACGTGATCGAAGAAGGCGTCGTCCATCCACTCCAGCTCCAGCGTCCCCTCGTTGAGGTATTTCGACACCATGTAGTAGGAGGGATAGAGGGTGGAATCCGATATGGGCTCGATGATCCAATCCTTCTTGTACGGGAACTCGGTCCCAAGCCAGGACCCCTTTCGGATACATGCCCTGTCCCCGAACCAATCGAGCACCGGGCCAATATCCCTCATGTACTCCTCGGGGTAGATATCCATGGTGGCCGCATGCTCTTTGGTCCTTCGGGTCAGGTCCGGGTCTGAATATGAGATGAACCACTGATCGGGGATCCTCTTGATGACGACCCCGTTCCCGCATCTGCAGATGACCGGTTCGGAGAACTCGAAGAAGAGATCTGCAAGCCCCTTCTCGATGAAGTCCACGCGGAGGGTCTCCTTGATCTTTGACACCTTGAGCCCGGAGTACTCCTGGCAGAGGTCCATGAGGGCCCCGGAATGGAACTCGTTCTTGTAGATGATCTTCGTAGCTTCATCCAGCCTGTCCGCCTCGGATTGGCTTTCTATTCCCATCCGGGTACAGAGTATGCCCGCGGGGTCCTCCACGAGCTCCGATCCGGCCTGGATCATCGTGATGGGCACGATGGATCGGACCATATTCTCATCCAATCCGTAGGGGTTCTTCCCCGAGGAGAGCTCGTTCTGCACGTCCTTCAGCGCGACCCAGTCGAAGGGGGCGTGTGCGGGGACCGACATGACAACACCCGTTGCCACCTTCGGGTCCACGAACGTCCCTGGAAGTATGGGAACCTCCCTTCCCATGGGGGTGGTACAGGTCGAGCCGATGAGCCGGGCGCCCTTGAGCGTATCCAGCTCCTTCACCTCGCCCCTGCCGTCCATCTGGTACCTGAGCTTCTCGAAAGCCTCCCTGGATACTATCCAGGTCTCATCCAGCACGGAGGCCTTCACGTATTCCACGTCGGGATGGAGCCACATGTTGGTGACACCGAAGACGGTCTCGGGCCTTAAGGTGGCTGCGGGAAGCACCGTGCCGTCCTTCAACCTGAACTTCAGGGCCGTGAACTCCTGTGTTTCGGCGCCCCCGCCCTGGGCTATGTCGGTCATGGACGAGTCGACCGCTACGGGGCCGCAGTTGGGGCAGAACGGGGCGTGGTGGGGTTTGGTGATCAGCAGTTTCCTCTGGTGCAGCTTGTGGAACTGCCAGGTGATGAACCGATTGTATCCATCCGATATTGTGGACATGCACCTGCTG
>JAGLEG010000510.1 GCA_023145185.1 Thermoplasmata archaeon | reverse complement strand
CCGCCCGTGGACGCCTCCTCGATATCAACATCAGGAGGCAGGTCCTGTTTCATCAGTTCAAGTGCTATATGGATCCCAACCCCGTCGTCCCCCAGGATCGGGTTCCCCACCCCGACTACAACGGTTCTCATTCAATCCCTTCTAATGGTCTTTAAAAGGTTCTCGTTCCGGTCGTAGATGTTGGCGATCAGAGGCATATCGCCGGGCATGCAGTGTGTCGCGCAACCGAAGCAGGGGTCGTAGGCCCTGAACGCCATCTCCACCATGTTCAACAGCCCGTCGTTCACCTCGCCGTTCTTTATCAATCCCTTGGCTGCGTCCCTAACGGACATCGTGATCGCACCCGCGTTGTTGGTGGTGGCAACGATCAGGTTGGCCTTCTCTATCAGCCCCTGTTTATCCACCTTGTAATGGTGGAAGAGCGTGCCCCGGGCCGCTTCTATAACGCCGAACCCCTCGCCGGGCTCCCCCACCGGGTTCCGGATATGATCGGAGGTTATATCCTCATCCAGGACAAGCTCAAGCGTCCTCCCGGTGGCATAGAGAAGCTCCACGAGCCTCGCCCAGTGGAATGCCAGTGTGGAATGTATCGGCTTTCCACCAAGGGACTCGAACATCCTGTCGTACTCCTTCTGTGCGAGAGGTGTCGCCATGCCGTCAGCCGCATTCACCCTTCCGAGGGGGCCCACCCGATAGCAACCTGAATCCATTCCATCCGTGAATCCCTTCCACCCCACTCTTTTCAGGTACGGGAACTTCATGTAGCTCCACGGCTCCACGCGCTCGGCGATGTGGTCCAGGTACTCGCTGGGATGGAACCGGCTCACGACCTCCCCCTCGGGAGAGACCACCCGCAGGTGACCGCCGTACACGTCCAACTGGTCGTCGTCGTTGACCAGAGACATGTAGTGGGTCTCGCTCCGGTAGGCGTCGCTCTGGATGAGCTCCACATAGCCGCTGTTGCCCCGGACGATGTCGGCGAAGATGTCCTGGGTGGTCTGGCTGAAGGCCACCC
>JAGLEG010000051.1 GCA_023145185.1 Thermoplasmata archaeon | reverse complement strand
AACTACACGGTCACCGTCACGCCGGTGAACGACAAGCCCGTCGTGGACCACATCCTGTTCCAGGGAGATGAGTTCGAGGTGGATCGTCGGGGCACATACAGCGTACTGTGCGATCTGTCCGACCTGGACATCATGGAAGATGTGGAGTATTCGTTCCAGATAGTGGCCCACGACACGGATATCGAACCAGACAGGTCCGACCTCGAGTTCCTGAGCGGTCGAGGGGGCAATGACGACTGGGATGGGGCCATCGTCATTGACAGCGCCACCGGAGATGTATCGTTCACCCCCACCAACAACGATGCGGGGAGCCCTCAACCCATGAGCATTTTCATCACCGTACAGGAGGAGGGGGGCGAGCACGTTATCGACCTCGAGGTAGTGGTTACAGTATCCAATGTGAACGATCCCCCGGTGATATCCATCCCCACGATCACGCAGAGGACATACGACCAGTTCATGACGGCGAGGATCAGACCGGAGGTGGTCGACATCGATCAGGGTGAGATCCTGGCATATTCCGTCAATATCGAAGAACCTCTTGGTGAGGGCCTCGAACCGCTCTCAGATCAGCTCCCTTATGCCGACCTTATCGAGGGCGTTGACTATACGTTCGATGTCGGGAATGGGAACCTCGTCCTGAACCTGAACGATCAGAAGATATGGAAGACAGCAGTGGGCTGGACAGACCAGGTCGAGGTTACCATCAGGATACAGGCGGAGGATCATGAGGGTGCGACGGATCACAGCGATATCACGCTGATCCTGTTCGACACACCAGAACCCCACCCCGAGCCTGCCGTCATTGATCTCAAGCTCCTCGATACGGAGGAGGAGATGATAGAAAAGCAGTCTGCCGAGTACAATTTCAGGACAGACCCACTGGTAGATCCGGATGGAGGCATATTGTCATATTCCTGGAGCTTCGGGGATGGAAACCATGGAGAGGGACTGGATATCAACCATACCTATGTGGTCTCGGGCACATATCAGATCACTGTCACGGTCAGTGACGGGGACCCTGAATTTGACACTGCAACCTCCACAACCCTCACCGTTGAGATCCCTCCGGAGGTCCCGGACGATCCGGATCCCGGCCCGGATGGAATTCCGATAACCTACGTCATAGGTGCGATCATCGCAGTCGTCCTCATTATCGCGATAATCATCGGCTTTTTGATCATCTGGAAAAAAGACCCGGAAGCCGAGGATGGTCAGGCACCGCCCAATCAGAACATTGGAGGGGCGCCACAATATGGTCAACTACCAATGTCTGAGCCGAATAACCTCGGACCTGCAGCCTCGGGGAACACGCTTCCTCCTGCTGTAATTGCCAACAGCGTTCCGGAGAGATCGGGGCCGGCCTGTGGTCACTGCGGAGCACACGTCGAGGAGGGGTGGTTCCTCTGTCCCAACTGCAAGTCCCCGCTATGAGAATGTAGTCTACGGCCTCATCTCGCCGTGAGATGTGATGAGGGCACCATATCGGCCCCCCTCACATCTTTTCCGGGGCGTCGATCCCCAGAGACCAGAGGCCCTTTTTAAGCACTCTCCGCGCCATCTCCACCAGCGCCACCCTGGCCCGTCTCCTCTGGGGGTCCTCCTCGGAGATCACGGGGCAGTCGCGGTAGAACTCGTTGAACGAGGATGCGCAGTCCACCAGGTAATTTGCCATCAGATGGGGTTTGTTGCCGGAGGCACACGTCCTGACCATCTCCGGGAATCGGGACAGCATCTTGACAAGCCCCCTTTCGGCCCCCTCCACCAACTTGCCCCAATCTATCTCCCCCTTTTCCATCTCCCCCCTGGAGAGGATGGAGCAGGCCCTGGCGTGGGAATACTGGATGAAA
>JAGLEG010000509.1 GCA_023145185.1 Thermoplasmata archaeon | reverse complement strand
ATAAGCTGGATGGTTTTCTAAGCATCAATGATCGGGATATTCTGGGACACGCTGGAAAAATTTCTCATGAAATTGCAAAACAAATAGCTGAAGGTGAGTATGACAAGTTCGATACGAAGCGGATCATTGACCGTACAAAACAGCTCAGCGACTTTGATAAAGCAGTAAAGCAGATCGAAAAAGGTAAACCAAGAAAAGGGGAAAGCAATGAAGGACGATAACCCGTTAGTGGGTTGATATTATATATGTGGATTTTTTAGGTAATAATAGTTCTCTGTTTTTCATAGTAGACCCGGAAAGATTTGAATAGATACAGAACTTTCCAGGGATAGATGGGAAAGTTCTTCATCTTCGATTTTGACGATACGTTGGCAGGATTCTCGGTCTACAATACCTGGTTATACCGAACGGGGTGGTCTTTTCCTCCACCTCTTGGGAACCTTCTTCCAGGTTCGGAGGAGGTACTGGGTCGGATCAGGGCAGACAGGATCCCCCTTCACATGCTCACCATCAATATCGTGTTGAACGATGAGATGAAATGGAGGAAGCTGAACCGGCTCGGGATAACAAGATGGTTCGACGAGAGGCACGTTCACATGGTCAGGAGGAAGACGCCGGACGTCTTCAAGCAGATCTGCCGGGGCAGGGATCCCAAAGGGTGCTATATGGTAGGGAATTCCTATATGCACGACATCAGGCCATCCCTGGAGGCAGGTATCAATGCCATCTACATCCCCAGGCCCCACATTAAACGTCTTTACGATTCCTTTATTCCCGACCATCCCAGGTTGATAAGATTGAAGAGAATATCGCAGATCCTTGATATCTACGATGATCTCTGAACGAATGTAGTCCCACGTTCCTCCCCCCGTACAAATGTTTTAATAACAGGCTTCATAATCACAGCCCTCTACGGTGAACCTATGCGTCTGATCATATGTGAGAAAGATAACGCGGCGAAGAGAATATCAGGTATCCTCAGTGATAATAACGTAAAAATCGAAAAGAAGGGTAGGGTATCCATATACCGATTCCAATGGGAGGGAGAGGATGCCTGTACCATTGGGCTTCGGGGACACATAATGAACCTGGATTTTCCCAAGAAGTACAACAGCTGGACAAGCGTGGACCCGGCGAGCCTGGTAGACCTTGAGCCCGTGAAGGTACTTTCCGAACGGTCCATTGGTCCGGTCCTGAGATCGCTTGCAAAGGAATCTTCCAGTATATACGTTGCAACTGACTACGACAGGGAAGGAGAGCTGATCGGGGCGGAGGCAGTGGAGTATGCGGTAGGGAAAGAGATGATCAAGGAGGCCCACAGGGCCAGGTTCTCCTCCCTGACCCCTTCCGATGTTACAGATGCATTCCACCAGCTTGTCAAGGTCGATGAGGCCCTGGCAAGCGCAGCCGAGACCAGGCAGGTGATGGACCTTATCTGGGGGGCCACCCTCACGCGTTTCATCTCCCTTGCATCAAACAGGCTGGGACATGATTTTCTATCGGTCGGGCGTGTGCAGAGCCCCACATTGGCCATCATCGTGAACAAGGAAAAACAGATCAAGGTCTTCAAGCCAAAGCCATACTGGAATATCGAGGGTGATTTTGAGGAGGATGGCATGGTATTCCCCGGCAGCCACTCAGCGGGCGACATGTTCGATGGCGAGAAGGCGAAGATCGTATATACCCGGGTAGAGAACGTTGGCAAGGCAGAGGTCGTTAAGGTGTCCCAGAAGGAGAAAGTGGAGAAGCCCCCCATCCCCTTCAGCACCACGGAGTTCATCAAGGCTGCGAACACCATGGGGGTCTCTGTGTCCAGGGTGATGTCCATAGCAGAGGACCTGTACACCAAAGGTTACATCTCCTATCCAAGGACGGACAATACGGTGTATCCCAAGGGATTGGACATCCGAAAGACCGTTCAAGCTCTTGCACAGGGCCCTTACCGGATCTCGGCCGATTCGATCCTGGAGGGATCCAGCATCACGCCCACTCGCGGCAAGAAGGAGACCACGGACCATCCCCCTATCTATCCTACTGCCTATATCACAAAGGATCAGATCGGGCCAGAGAAGTACAGGTTATACGATCTGGTGGTAAGAAGGTTCCTTGCGACATTGATGGAGCCCTCAAAGAAGATGATAAAGAGCGTGAAGCTCGATGTTAACGGGGAGGTCTTCAAGGTCTCCGGTATCAGGATGATATATCCCGGTTGGAGGTCGGTCTACACCATGTCCCGGGTCAAGGAGTCCATACTTCCGGAGCTGGTCGAAGGGTCCTTTGTGGATGTAAAGGATATTCGACTCGAGTCCAAGGAGACCAAACCCCCCAAGAGGTTCAGCCAGGGAGGCCTTATCCAGGAGATGGAGAGGCTGGGGCTGGGCACCAAGTCCACAAGACACGAGATCATCCAGAAACTATACGACCGGAGATACATCGATGATGTTCCCCCGAGGCCCACACTTTCAGGAGAGGCGTTGATCCTGTCTCTGGAGAACCACGCCTCGCTTATCTGCGAGCCCGATATGACATCGAGGCTGGATGAGGATATGGAGCGGATCTCCAGGGGAGACCTCTCCCAGAAGAAGGTGCTCGAGGAGTCCAGGGAGATGCTGAAAGGCGTATTGGAGGTGATGGAGAGGGAGAAGAAGGCCATTGGACGGGAGATCTCCTCGGCCCTGATGATCCAGGACATCGCCGGGACCTGTCCAAGGTGCAACAACGATCTACTGGTGACAAGGTCCATGAGGGGCAAGAGATACGTTAGATGTTCAAAGCATCCAAACTGCTCCAGGAGCTATCCACTTCCTCAGAGGGGAAAAATAGACTTCACCAAAGAGAGCTGTACCGCCTGTAAATCCCCGATAGTCACCTTCTACAGGCGCGGCAAGCCGCCTTACAATGCGTGCATCAACCCAAAGTGTCCCTTGAGGACAGCCAAGGGTGAGTCTGATGAGAAGTAAGAAACTGGACATCTCGATGGAACCCTTGAGGAGGATCGCACGCTCTCCTGACCGATCACATTTCTGTGAATTGGACCCCCCATTGATCATGGGCATTTTAAACGTCACCCCGGACTCCTTCTCGGATGGCGGCCAGTACAATGGGTTGGACCTAGCCGTGGAGAGGGGTTTGCAGATGGCCAGGGAGGGGGCGGATATAATTGATGTCGGTGGGGAATCCACGCGGCCATTCGCCGAGCCCGTCCCGATCGAGGATGAGCTGGGGAGGACGATTCCCGTGATCGATGCCCTGTCAAGGCGGGTGGATGTTCCGATATCAATAGATACAAGGCACGTCGAGGTGGCGGAAAAGGCCCTCTCCTGCGGTGCCTCGATAATTAACGATGTGAACGGCCTGCGTGGCGAGGGTATGGAGGAACTGGCGGTGAGGTCGGGAGCAACCGTTGTGATCATGCACATGAAAGGTGATCCAGGTGACATGCAGCTTCGACCCCATTACGACGACGTTTTGGATGAGGTCCACCACTTTCTGAGGCAGAGGGTAGGACACCTAACGGCTCTGGGAGTGGAGGAGGGCAGGATATGGATCGATCCCGGCATAGGTTTCGGAAAGAGGGTGTGGGATAATCTGTTGATCATCAGGGAGCTGTCCAGATTCGAGGATATTGGCTGCCCTATTCTACTGGGGACCTCCAGGAAATCATTTATCGGCAAGGTCCTGGGGCTGGAGGTGGAGGATCGTTCGGATGGGTCCCTGGCCTCGGCGCTTATCGGGATCCGGAACGGCGCCTCGATCGTCAGGGTCCACGATGTCCTCAGCACCAGGAATGGAGTGATAATGCAGAAGGCCATAAGCTCACCCGGTGATCACAGGGAGCTGTGACACGGTAATCTCCTTCATTTTGTATCTGTAGTTGGGGCCTGTGCCCCTTCGGTCTCATTCGGTTGAGGTGGTGGAACGGCGGCTTTCTGAGGTTCTCCTTCCGCTGTATCCTGTGGAGGTGTTGTTGCAGGCTCTGGCTCCGTTTGAGCCTGTTTCTGATCACCTTCGGGGGTCTGCTGGACGTTCGGCTCCTGTCCAGGCTCGTTATCCTGTTTGCTCTTGTTTGCTCCGTAAAGGTCATCATAGGAAAGGTCCTTGTGTTCCAGGTGTTCTGCAGTATGAGCCTCACCAACGCTCATGGGCACGTCGGAGAAGTTCTCGTACTCAGGCTTCTCCTTCTTGAAGGGTTCCTCCTCCTCTTTCTTCTCTTCCTCCTGTGGTACCTCGTTATCCTTCTTATTCTTGTAGATCAGGAAGCCAACGACCCCGATAACTGCGATCACCAGGAAGACCACGATAACTGCTATAAAGATCGCCCCCCCGGAGGAGTCCTCCTTGGGATCATCGTTTGCCTCCAGGGCGCGAACGTAGAGGCTGAATGTTGCCGTCTCGTAATTCCCGGCATCGTCGGTAATGGTAACGGTGATAAGGTAGACCCCCTCCTCCGCAACGGAGCCCGACAGGGTAAGATCGTCAGATCCAATTGGCGAATCGCTCCATTCAACCGAATCTATCCTGACATTGTCAGACGCCACGACGGTGATGGTGAAGAGTTCCGAGACATTCACGTATACGTCTGAAATGGGTTCGATCACCGGGGGTGTCCGATCCTCGATCTCCACATATTCTGTTGAAGACCTGAAAACGTTCCCACTGCTATCGGTTCCGATCACCTGCAACTCCAGGTCAGCGGTACAGTCCTGGGTGATCTTGACCATACAGGTGAAAAGTGTGCCGGTCTTCTCCATCACGATCTCCTGTTTTGCTCCTCCTGTGAACCAGTATTCCATTTTGACCTCTGTAAGGTTGATATTGTCCTTGATCACTGCAGATATGGTGCAGTTGTCCCCGCAGCTGACGATCCCTGGTATCGAAAGATCGCCTGTGATCGTGGGTGGGTCGTCATCCGTGATGGTGACCTCCGAGGTATCGGAGATGTATACTAGGGCGGATGTATCTATGGCTCCAACGAAGTAGTAGAGCGTTTCCAGGGAATCCACGGGAATGTCCAATGTGAATGAATAATCATCTCCCCCCGTCATTGAGATATTGGTACGGTCTCCCTCTCCGAACCAATATTCCAGGAAGACCGCTTGAAGGCCTACGTTATCGGATGCCTCGATGGAGAACGTGAATTCGTCCCCGGTAGAAGCGGTATCAGGAGTGAGGTCATCATCAAGGACTGGAGGTATGGCGTCGATCACCTGTATGGACCTCCACATGGTCTCGTTCCAGGCGCCATTTATATCTCTGAAATGGAATTCGTAATTCAAGTTGTTACTTGTGTGGGGTGTTACGATCGACCAGGTCCAGTTATCGCCAGAATTGACCATCGATCTGTTTTCGATAACCTCCGGTTCGAACCAATATTCCACCATGGCCTGATCAACACCATCCTCATCGAAGAGCTCGGCGATAAATTTGAATGGCTCCCCTGCATAGGCTGTCTTTAACGTATGGTCCTTGATCAGCATGGGTATTCCATCTCCTGCAACTGCTTCACTATCGATCGAGAAAATGGATGACAGGCCTATGATGGAAAGGATGCTCATGATAACGAGCATTCTATCTAGATTGGCGATTCTGTACATTTCGATATCCCCCAATAACAGTTCTATAATGCCCAGTAATCTATAAAAAAGCTTTCTAGATTGGAGTTAGCATTGTCAGAAATACAGAACAGGGATAATGGCTCTATGATTATGGAATATTTTCATTTTAAGTTTAAACATTGCTTAGCTCTTGGCCTAGATTTTCTGTTAGACTGAGATATTGTTTACCTCTTAAGCAGGAAAGCCTTTGAAAAAACAGAGTTTTTCCAGGCTTTTTTCATTTTAAGTTTAAACATTACTTAGCTCTTAAGCAGGAAAGCCTTTGAAAAAACAGAGTTTTTCCAGGCTTTTTTCATTTTAAGTTTTAACATTGCTTAGCTCTTAAAATAAAAAAAGCCCCGACCGAAGCCGGGGCACGTGTGTTCTCCTTCGCATCGATCAAAGGTTTTTCTTCTCACCGCAGAGTGGGCACTCCGCCGACGTCGCTCCTGGAGGTACCTCGATGGATGATCCGCACAGGTCACAGCTGGTCATGGTTGGCTGTGCTGGTGCAGCTTCTTCTGCTGGAGGTGCTCCTTCCGGGAGTGCTGCTGTTGCGATAAGCTCCTCGGGTGACGGTATCGCTCCGGGTGCCTGTCCTGTAGCCTCCGGTTTTTCTGTTGTGGTCCTCCTTCTGCGAACGGATCTCTCTGGTTTTGGTACAGCGGGTGCAGGTGTCACCGGTGCAGGTGCGGTCTCAGGGGCCGGTGCCGGCGCCTCCTCCTGTACGGTTTCGGGCGCTGGGGTATTTTCCTTCTCCGTCGGTGCTGGTAGCGATGGCGTCTTGATGAGCTCTTCAGCCTTCTCCGCTGCGTTGATATTGGTCACGTGCTGTGCCGCAACTGGTGGCAACGTCATCCCGAACTCCTTGACCGATGGGAGTAGTGTGGATTCGATACCGGTAAGCGCCTCGTATCTCTCCACCAGCTTTCCTTCCATGATGACCGCCCTCTCGATCCTGTTCCTTTCCTGAAGTGATCTTCTCTTCAAGACAAGCATGGCTCCAAGGAATATGATCAGCGCCGCCAGTATGATGATCCCGTAGAATACCTGCCAGTACGTGAGTTCATTTTTGGTCTCATCTACCCTGGTCACTCCATTGTTGAGGGGTTCCGGGTCCAGTTTATCGTTCACGCCATCCCTGTCGGAATCAGCCAACTTCGGGTCGGTCCCTTTTTTATCCTCATCGGTGTCCAACAGTCCATCGTTGTCGTCATCATCGTCCGTTCCATCCGGGATGCCGTCTCCATCCGTGTCGACCTCATCTGGATGCAATTTCACGTAGATGGATATTGAATCCATCATTGTGAACGTGCCATCGCTCACGTAGAGCGTTATCACGTGTATGCCTTCTCCCAGGTCCCTTGCGTCCATGGAGAAGGATTCTGAATCGCTGATGATGCTCTTGTTCGCCAGTATCCAGGAGAAGAATATCACGTCGTTCTCATCCGGGTCCATGCTCCCCTCGGCCGAGAACTCTATCCTCTCTTGTGTATTGAACACCTCTTCCATTCCCGGAGTGGAGATGATCGCTGTTGGTGGGTTGTTGGGAAGCCTGGGAATGATAATGATCGGAATATCTTCCGAGTAGGTGTATCCGTTCCCGGCGACATCCATCGCCCTCCATCTGATATAATTGGTTGAGCCTGGTTCGAAGAGCATTGGCGTTACGGTCTCTGCCACGATCTCCCTTTCGTCGGTGATGATCATGGCGGATATCCATCCCCCATAGTTCTGCAATCCGTCTCTTGCATAGGAGTACTGTATGGAAGATCCGTCAACGTGGCTCAGAAGGTCAGTTATTATGACAGAAGCCTCAACTATGTTGTTCTCCTGTATCTCGGATGGTGTTGCATCGGAGTAGGTGAGCTTGGTGATGTCCGCCCAAACGTTAGATGGGTTCTTGCTGATCGCTTCCTGTTCCTTGATCATCCTGAACTCCGCCAGAAGCTCCTCTTTCTGGTTTGGGTCGAGCGTGGTGTTCGCCTCGAGGAGCGCCTCGTACTCGAGCACCGGCCCCTCCACATCGACGGTGGTTGTAATTCCCATATTATCCGCCTGATCTGCAACCCTCCACCAGAGGTAGTTGTTCTTTCCCTCCTTGACCTCTACCAATACGGATATGGTCGTCTTGACCTGTTTTCCCCCGTTTGGTCTCTCCTCCATGATACGCGTTGAGATCACGTTGTAGCCTGCTGAGGACCATCCCTCTTCTGGTGCTGCTGAGAGCTCCTGGTCCACAACCACATACTCCAATGTGTCAAGGTCTAGTGAGGGTGCCATCAATGAGAGCTTATTGTCCATGATGGATATTTCCACGGTCACCTCTTTACTGTTGAACCACACTCCTCCCATGTAAGATGGGTAGTGGTTCTCAATTAAGGGTATTTCCGTATCAATGACCAGGGTTCTCATTACGCTTCTTCCCCGGTTTCCGAGCATATCTATGCCCCATATCTCCAGTGTATAGGGCCCAATATCGACGAAGTCGTCGAATGTGAGGACTTTATCATTTGTCGTGCCCTCATTGAAGTAGGCAAATCCCTCTGTGTCCTGTGGTCCGTTCACCACATAGCCGTAGGAGTTGACCCCGACCTGTTTGTCGAAGGCACCGTCCCATGTGACGAACACTTCCGGGTCATTATCCCATCTTCCCTCGGGGTCCAGTATCGAATCCGCCCTGAACTGCACGTTCAGCGGAATGTCCGGTCCATCCATGTCAAAGACAACGAAGAACGATGGTATGATTGTTTTAGCCTGTGAGTATGGGGCTGAATACTCCGTCATGATGATGCCCATCTCGAAGAGATATTCGCCCGACCTAATCGTGTCCACGGGTAGGTCTATCTGCACCGGCTCTCCCCTGTCAGCGTATATATCATACACCCTGTCGTAGCTGTCGAACAGTCTGATGAAATAGAAGTCAGGGTGGACCGGGACGTCCGTATCCTGGTAGACTATGGTTCCCGCTGTCACATTTAGCGTGTTCATGAACGGCAGGTACGATCCCCGGCTCACCTGTTCGTCTCCGTTCATAACGGTGATGTCCGGTACGTTCAGCACGAAATCACTCTCCACTCTGAACATGTCCTCGAAGAAGTATTCGATATTACCTGGTCCTTTGTCGAGGACCATTCTGATATCCACCGGGTCCTGCGACGGGAACGACAGCATGAAGATCACGTTGAAGACCACGGATGCCCTGACGGCGCTGTGTATTGTAATATGAGATTTGGGTGAGATCATCATCCCTTCCACTGGATTGGACCGGAAGTAGAAGGTGTCGTTCGAAGGCGAATACGCAACTGTGTATACCAGGCCAAAATAGTTTCCCTTCAATATGATGTTCAGCCTGAACTCCTGCATCGCCAGTGGAGACCATGAGTTGTTGTACGTTACGTTGAAAGTATATGAACCGTCGTTCTCCATGGCTCTTGTATCCTCTTTTGGTATGCCTCCGGACTGCGCGGCGAGCACATCTCCGTTGAGCCCGGACCCATCTTCCAGTGCGAAGCCATCTCCCTCAACAAAGGGGTCCTCCGTCAGATAGGCATAGACCCTCCCTTTATCAGCATTCCATCCTGCACACCCGATAAGAATGTCCGGGTAACCGTCGGCGTTAAGGTCGCCAGAGTACAAGGAGCCCCCCCAGTTCGTGGAGGGCATGGCATCGCCTACCTCGCCGGTAACCTTCCAATCTGCGTCGTCATCGAGATTTTTGGATGTGCCCCAGAAGGTCTTGTCTCCGCCGTATATGATCCCAACCGTTCCCACGGCGCCGTTTTCGTGAATTCCCCCTGGTCCTCCTATAAGAAGGTCATTTTTATTATCCTGGTCGAAATCATCAACCCAGACCGCACATGTTCCGCTCTCTTTGAAACCATCTATGACGATATCTGCCACATCACTGATTATGTTCATGTGCCCCCCTGTAGGGAAGCTTCCCCTCGTATTTGTTAAAAGGGTCGTCATGTTGGTGGTGCCCCATACCACATATGCATGGCCATTTTCCAACTTGTCGCATGAGATGAAGTCATCAAGCCCATCACCGTCCAGGTCCTCGAGCCTCGGGTTCATCCCGTAGTATGCATTGTTCGTTGTCGTTGTGAACAGTGCGTATTCACCCTGCTTCTTCATCAGGTCCAAGCGGCCTCCATCCTTAAGCCAATCTGCCCGGCTCCTTCCGGGGATCATCCAGACCGCACCTGCAGAGTATATCCTCGGATAATTATACGATTGATAGGATCCGACGACGATATCGTTGTAATCATCTCCGTTAAAATTGCCCGTGTGGATCGCCTGGCCTGCATACATTCCCATGTATGCGCGCCTGTAATGATAGGGATAACTGGAATAGTAAAAATAATCGATAGGCATCCAACCTTTGATCCTCACATCCCAGTCACCTGCGTTGGCATCCACGGTGGTCTTTGTCCAATCGGCACGGGCCTTACCGAAGAAGATGTGGGTGAGGCCGGTGTAGTTGTAATAAAGCATGCAAGAGCTCCCTTCCCAGTATTCATAAGCGTAGACCCGCTCATAATATTGTGGCGAAGCCACGAGGATATCACCGTATCCATCGTTGTCCACATCACCGATCCATACGTTGAATCCGAAATAGGTATAGGAGGAATACCCTTTCTCTCCTTTGAACGTGATGTCAGGTTTGGAGTAGGATTCCTTCCAGTCCGTCCTTCCCCAGTACAGATGTGCCTCTCCTGTGTAAGTGTTCGCCGTGTATGAGCCGATCAGGATGTCGTCGATCCCATCCGCATCAACGTCGTTGACGGCCAATCCCTTTCCGTAATATAACGCCGAGCTGGAGAAGGTCACGTCGGCGTTCTCCTGCGTGAGCTCGTAGCCTATCGTCTTCATCCCGAAGAATACAAAGACACTGTTTGCCTGGGGCGCCGCAATGATCACATCATCATATCCGTCGCCGTTCACGTCGCCGGTGGCCACACTCGTTCCAAAGTAACCTTTTGTTGCAGCAGAGCCCTCTGCGGGGATATATGAGAACGATTCATGCCAATCCCCATCCGCGAAACTTGCCTCTCCTGAA